>NZ_JBPCSJ010000304.1:0-5977 GCF_051007235.1 Hydrogenophaga sp.
GCCTGTGAGCGACTGAAAAGGAGTCGGCTGTGTTCGAGGCGCCCCGTCCCACCCCGCAGGCGACCGGCCGGCCAGCCCCGGCGACCGCGTCGGTGGCCGCTCGCGGGGCCGAGCGCAGGCACCCGCCTGGCGGGCCGGGGCAGACCAGCCGCACAGCGACCGGCCACGCGCCCACCACGCCCAACGCCGACACATCGCAAGGCCAACCAAACCACGCCGCTTCCAACCGCGCGCAGCCCAACCCCATACAGGCCCGCGCCAGCAGCCTGCCGCACTACCTGCAAAGCGCCGCAGGGCGTGCCACCGAAACCACGCCGCCGAGTGCAACGGACCACGGCAGCACCGGCCCCGCGCCGGCCTCCACCACCGCGGCGGCCGGCGCTGCGGCACCCTCACCGCAGCAGACACCGGCACCGGCACCGCGGGTCAACGGCCCCGCGGGCGAGGCGGTGGCGACAGCGCATGCGGCGCACAGCCCGCGCGAGGCGGCCATCGCCGACCCGGCACCCCATCCAGCCGGGGCCGCCGGCGAAGCCGCCGCCAAAGAACAGGCGAAGGCCCAGGCCCCCGACGGCAAGGCCCGCCAGAACAGTCCGCCCCGCCTGAAAGGCGAAGCCGCCGAGCGGGCCACGAAAGCCCAGCCGCCCACCGCAGACGCATCCCCAACCTCCGCCCCAAAAGCCAAGCCCGCCGCTGCGCCAGCCGCCACAAGGGCTGCCCCCACCGCTTCAGCCGCTGGCGCAGGGTCGGCGGGTGGTGCCGCCGGTGCTGTTCCAGGCGGTGCGGGCGCCACCCAAGCGGCCGGCGATGCGGGCAGCGCCGGCGGTGGTGAAGCCGCCACCGACACCGCGGCAACGTCGGCAGGCGCCGACGGCGGCGCGGCCGAAGCGGTGCAGGAACAGACCGAAGACAAAATGGCAGCGGCCCACCCCGAGGCCGCCGCCGAAGAAGCCCACGCCGAACCCACGGGCGCGGCAGACAGCGGCTCCAGCGAGGCCGACGCCGCCACCGCACCACCCGCGGGTGCCGCGGCGGACACCGGCGAATCAGGCGCGGCCGACCCAGCGGGTGGAGCAGCCGCCACCGGCGCCGACATGGGCGACGGCGACACCCCGGCCGCGGCCGCGCCCACCGCAACCGCGGCCAGCGCCCCCCCCCAGACCGACCCCGACGCCGCGCAGCGCGCCCAGACGGCCAGCGAAGCGCGCGAACACAGCCAGGACAGCCAGCGGGTGGCCGAAGCCGCGAGCGAAGAACACGCCGACGACCAGGCCGAACAGCAGGCCGACGCCAGCGCCGGCGCATCGGCGCCAGTGGGGGCCGAACTCTCGTCAGCCGAGGCCGGGGCGGGCCTGGCCGACCTGGGCGAAAACGTGGGCGGTGGGGGTGACGGTGGCGGCGCCGGTGCGGCCGGCGGTGGTGGGGGCGGTGGCGCAGCGGCACCCGCCACCGATGAGGCCGCCCCACCCGACCTGGCCGCGCAAGACCCGGCCGATGGTCTGGGCGCGGCCGCATCGCTGGGCCCGGTGCAGGCCGGGGCCGCGCTGGGCGGTGTGGGCAGCGCCATCGAGCGCACCGCGGGCGAAGAAGGCCAGGCCCTGCAAGAACAGATGCCCAGCCCCGAGGTGGGCGAAGACGGCGCGCCGGCCAGCGCGGTGCAGCCCCTACCCGGCGAGGCCCAGGCCACCCGGCCGCAGGTGGTCCAGCCCGGGGCTTCGCTAGCCACACCCCAGCCCGCGCCGACGCCGCCGGCCGGCCCGGCCCCTGCGGCCAGCGTGGCCGAGCCGCAGGTGAGCGCCGGTGAAGGCGGCAAGGTCTCCAGCGAAGACGGTGCCCGCGTGCAAGGTGCAGTGGACGCGCTGCCCACGCACGACCCGGGCCTGGACGTGCCCGCGGGCGCGCCGCCGCAGGTGCAGCTCAGCGGCGAGGCGGACCCGGCCAGCGCCGACCAGCAAAAGGCCGAGCTGGACCGGACCGCCGCCACCCAGGCCCGCCAGGGCGCGGCCGACGCTGCCGCCCCGGCGGGCGAAAACGCCATCCGTTCGACCCGGCCACGCGAAGTGCTCAAGCCCCCCGAGATCGCCCAGGGCGGCGCGGCCGCTGGCGGCAAGGGCGCCGCCGAAGCAGGCGCGTCGGCCGAAGGCCTGGCCATCATCGCCAACGAAAAGAAGGGTTCGGAGGTGCGCGCGGCCATGGCCCAGGCACAGGCGCAGATGGCGGGCAAAAAAGGCGAACACCAGCAGAAGGTGAGCGCCGAGAAGCGCCAGAACGACGAACAGATGGCCGCACTGCGGGCCGAGAACGCCGCCGAGCAGGCCGCCGAAAAGGCCGGCGCCCGCAACGAAGTGGCCAAGGCCCGCAGCGACTGGACGGCCGAGCAACGCAAGGCCGTCGACGCCACCGGCCAGAAGGCCGGCCAGGAACTGGCCAAAGGCCACACCCAGGTGCACCAGGAACAGCGCCAGGCCGACGACAAGGCGACCCAGCACATTGGCGACGGGGAGCGCGAAGCCAGCGAAGCCAAGGCCGGCGCCGAGCGCGATGCTGCAGCCAAAAAGGCCGAAGCGAAAAAGGAATCGGGCGGCGTGTTCGGCTGGCTCTCCAGCAAGGTCTCGTCGTTCTTCAACGCCCTCAAGCGCGGCATCACCGCGATCTTCGACGCCGCCAAACGGCTGGTGCGCGCGGCCATCGACAAGGCCAAGAAGCTGGCGGTGGCGGTGATCGAGGCCGCGCGCAAGGCCATCGTCTCCATCATCAAGGCCGTGGGTGCCGCGCTGATCGCGCTGGGCGACGCGCTGCTGGCCGCCTTTCCCAACCTGAAGCGGCGCTTCCGCAGCTTCATCGAGGCCAAGGTCAAGGCCGCCGAAAACGCGGTCAACCGCCTGGCCGACGCCTTGAAGAAGGGCGTGACCAAGCTGCTGGACGCGCTGGGCAAGGCCTTCGAGTTCCTGCTGGACGCCTACAAAAAGGCGATGTTCATGGTGCTGGACGCGGCCAAGGCCGTGGTGGACGGCGCCATCAAGGCGGCCAAGGCGGTGGCCGACCTGGTGGGCACCTTCATCGTGCTCATCAAGGACATCGCAGCCAACCCCGGCGGCTGGATCGCCAACCTGGGCGCGGCCGTGATGGACGGGGTGAAGAACCACCTGTGGAAGGCGTTCAAGACGGCGGTCAAGGGCTGGTTCGACGACAAGCTCGAACAGGTGCTGGGCGTGGGCACCGCGATCTGGAACGTGCTCAAGAAAGGCGGCATCGCCATCAAGGACGTGGGCAAGATGGCCTTCGAGGCCCTCAAGGCCGCCATCCCGCAGGCGCTGATCCAGCTGCTGATCGAGAAAGTGGCGGCCATGATCGTGCCGGCCGCCGGCGCGGTGATGGCGATCATCGAAGGCCTGCAGGCCGCCTGGGGCACGGTGCAGCGCATCATCGCCGCGCTGGGCAAGTTCGTGTCCTTCCTCAAGGCCGTCAAGTCGGGCGGCGCCGGTCCCAGTTTTGCGGAACTGCTGGCCTCGGCCGCCATCGTGGTGATCGACTTTGTTGCCAACTGGCTGCTCAAGAAACTGCGCGGCCCGGCCAGCAAAGTGGGCGCCAAGGTCAAGGCCATTGCCCAGAAGATCATGGCCAAGGTCAAGGCCGCAATGAAGAAGGTGGGCGGCGCGCTGAAGAAGGTGGCCCGGAAGATCGGTGGCGCGTTCCAGAAGGGGAAGAAGAAGCTGGGCGACTGGCGGGCGAAGCGGCGGGCGAAGAAGGACGCCAAGAACGCGGGAAAAAAGAAGGACGCAGGCCAGAAACAGAAGGACAAGGAAGCCGCCAAGCGGGAGCGCTTGAAAAAGGCAGTGACGGCCATAACGCCTGCGCTGCAGTCCTTGCTCGCTCGCGGGGTGTCCAGGCCACGTCTATGGCTGCAGCTCCAGGCCTGGCGCGTGCGCCACCTGCTGACTTCCCTCAAGCTCAAGCGTTCCGGGACTTCGCTGTCGCTGACCGCCAAGGTCAATCCCGAAGAAACCTTTGGTGCGGGCCTGGTGTTCAGTGGAGCCCAGCTGTCGGTGCTGATCCGGCAAGTGGTGAAAGAAGAGCTGCTGACCCATCCGCAGGTGCAGACCATGCAGAACACTGCCACCGGGTCAGGGCCTTCCACCATCCAGTCCCCGCTGGACGTGGCTGGCCATGCGATGCAGATGCGCAGCCAGTTGGATCAACACAAGGCCATTCACTTTGGTCAGACCTACAAGTACGACCAGTGGAACCCGCACACCGTCAACTACCACCCCGGTGTCATCCAGGGCGGCGGCCTGTCTGTGCTGGAGGGTCGTGCCCGCATGGGCAAGCAGGGCGGCCCACTGGACCGCGTGCACATCCCGGGCTCTTCTGGTGCCTACCCGCATCTGGCCCACACCGCACTGCCGGGACTGATGGCCGGCACCGGGATGAACGACCGGCAACTGGCCGAACAAATGCGCCTGTTCAGCCAGACGGGCCACACCACGGTACCGATGAGCCGCGATCAGCTGAGCATGCTGGGTGCGACTTCGCACCTGATTTTCGGCACCGAGTCCGCACGCAACACCGGCGCACTGATCACAGGACCGATGTCCGCCCATCTCACGGAAACCGGGCAGCTCAAATGGCAGCAGACCCTGGCGCCGTTGCAGTCACCTCAGCTGCACATGCCCATGGCCAGGGCTGGCGCCCCCGCTGCCTCGCGTGGACTGGAGCACCTGCTCAAGGAGCAGACGGGCGTGGAACCCCGCAAGGGGGGCTTGGGCAACAAAACTGCGGTCGGCGGCATGGCGGCCAGCGAAGAACAACTGATCATCGCCTGGGTCTTGCAGGTCACCGGCAGTGAAGCGGCCGCCAGCAGCGAGGAATCGATCCGGATGCTGGTGAGAACCTTCGTGCGCGACTGGTACAGGCTGCACTCGCGTACACGCCACTGAACGACCACCCGCCCACAGACGCCATCAGGCCCGAAACGGGTCTTCAGCTGTTTGCAGCTTCAAGGGTTTCCCCCGGTGCCTCCGCCGCACCGCATGCAACATACTGCATGCGCGAGCACTATTTTGCCAAGGAACAACGAAGGTTGTTCACAGCTTGATAGTTCATATCTAAAGTACGGGTAAGCCAGTATCGCCAATCCGGGCGCTGCTGCCTACAGTGCCTGCACAACACTTCACCGGAGACCCTTCATGACCTCTCGCCGCCTTGTCCTCACCCGCAGCGCCGCCATCATCGGTGCCGCATCGTCCGGCCTGCTGCTGCCGCAGATCGTGCGCGCCCAGTCCGACAAGGTGCGCGTGGGCTTCATGCTGCCGTACACCGGCACCTTCGCGCAGCTGGGGGTGGCCATTGAAAATGGCTTCCGCATGGCGCTCAACGAGCAAGGCGGCAAGCTCGGCGGCCGCGAGGTGGAGTTCTTCAAGGTCGACGATGAGTCCAACCCGGCCAAGGGCATCGAGAACGCTAACCGCCTGGTCCAGCGCGACAAGGTGGACGTGCTGGTCGGCACCGTGCACTCGGGCGTGCAGATGGGCATCCACAAGGTGGCGCGCGAATCCGGCGTGCTCAACCTGATCCCCAACGCCGGCGTGCACATCGCCACCCGCGCCCAGTGCGCCCCCAACGTGTTCCGCACCTCGTTCAGCAACTCGCAGCCGACCCTGGCGCTGGGCAAGGCCATGGTCGAGCGTGGCCACAAGAAGGCCGTGTGGATCACCTGGAACTACGCGGCGGGCGACGAGGCCTTCGAAGGTTTCGAGCAGAGCTACACCGCGGCCGGCGGCACCATCGTCAAGAAGCTGGGTCTGCCTTTCCCGAACGTGGAATTCCAGGCCCTGCTGACCGAAATCGCCGCCCTCAAGCCCGACGCCGTGGCCTGCTTCTTCGCTGGCGGCGGTGCCGCCAAGTTCCTGCGCGACTTCCACGCCGCCGGCTTGTCCAAGACCATCCAGCTCTATGGCTCGGGCTTCCTGACCGAAGG
>NZ_JBPCSJ010000305.1:0-4684 GCF_051007235.1 Hydrogenophaga sp.
CCTGTGAACAGCCGGGCGGGGACTGCGTGCCTCCCGACGCGGCCAAGGAAGAGCACTTCGAAGCGGAGAGGCTCAACCAGCTGGTCGGGAAGTAGACCCACCCCCGCGCCGCCTGCGGCGTCACCCCCTCAAGGGGGCGATGCGAGTGGCCCGGCGAAGCCGGTTCCACCGCATCCTTGAAGCGGGCACGAGCTCCGGATGCGTCGTGGATCGAGGGGAAGTGGTTTCAAGGGCACCGCGGAACCGGCTTTGCCGGGCCACACGCATCGCTCCCTGGGGGGCTGAGGGCTGCGGCTCCAAGTCTGCCTGCGCAGACTGGGACAGCCCGAAGTGACACCGGCTCTGACGGTGGCGCGGCCTGCAAGGCACGCCGCAGGCGGCGCGGGGGGGATTCTTCTACCCCGCGAGCACCTTGGCAAAGGTGGCGCTGTCGACGTTGCCGCCGCACAGCGTGACCCCCACGTTCAGCCCCTGGAGGCTTTCTTTTTCCTGCATCGCCGCCGCAAAGGCCGCGGCGCCCGCGCCTTCGGCCACGTTGTGGGTGTCGGCGAACAGGGCGCGCATGGCGGCGGCCACTTCGTCGTCGGTCACCTGCACGATGTGATCGAGGTGCGGCGCCAGCACGGCCAGCGCCTGCGCGTCGGCCACGCGGCAGGCCATGCCGTCGGCCAGCTGCGTGGTGACCGGCGCTTCGACCACCCGTCCGGCGGCGATGGAGTCCGCGTAGGTGGTGGCGTGCGCGCTGACCACGCCGACGATGCGCGCCGGGTGGCCCAGCGCCTGCCGGGCCGCGACCGCCGAACAGGCGCCCGAACCCTGGCCGATGGGCACGTAAACCACGTCGAGCTGCGGCACCGCCTTGAAGAATTCCCACCAGTAGGTGCTCACGCCGCGCAGCAGGTCGGTGTGGAAGCTGGGCACCATGTGCGCGCCGCGTTCGGCGGCCAGGCGCTGGGCGTGTTCGCGGCTGTCCTGGAAGTCGTCGCCGTGTTCGATCAGCCGCACGCCCAGCGCGCGCATGGCGGCGTTCTTTTCCAGCGAATTGCCGCGCGGCACGACGATGGTGCAGTCCACGCCGTGCGCGCGCGCCGCCCAGCCCATGCTCTGGCCATGGTTGCCGCGCGTGGCGCTGATCACCTCGCGCGGCAGTTCGCCGCATTGGTGCAGCTGGTCGAAATAGGTCAGCCCGCCGCGGATCTTGAACGCGCCCACCGGCGTGTGGTTCTCGTGCTTGACCCAGCACCCGGTGCCCAGGCGTTCGCTGAGCAGGGCCCAGCGGTACTGCGGCGTGGGTGGGAACGAGCGGTAGACCACCTGGGCGGCGGCTTCGATGTCGGACAGGCTGGGCAGGCTCATGTGGGGGTGCTCGGGTTCAAGACCAGGGGGTGGCCGGTGGCGGTGTGCAGCTCGGCCCGCAGGCCGGCCGGGCCGGGCTGCACGGCCACGCCATCCAGTCCGTCCAGGCTGTTCAGACCGATGGCGGTCAGCGCGGCCCGCAGCCGGTCGGCGTCGGGGTGCTGCAGCGTCAGGCCTTGCAGGCGCAGGTCGGCGTCGGTCATGCCGTCGGCGGGGTGCGTGTCGCCCCACTGGATCAGCGTGGGCAGCGCGCCGCCGAACAGGCGCTGGCCGTCGTCGCGCACCGTGATGCGCCAGCGCAGCAGGCCCTGCGGCGTGGGGCGCGAGGCTTCGATGACGGGGCCACGCTCGATGCCCAGCGCGCGCAGCTGGGCACAGGCGGCGTCGAGATCGGGCACGCTGGCCACCCAGTGGACCAGTTGCGGTCCTTCGTCCTGCAGCCGCTGGCGCAGGGTCGGGTCGTCCAGGTCGAACCAGCGCCGCAGCGGCGCGGCCCGCGTGGGCGTGGCCGCCGGGTCGATGGCGATGATTTCCAGGTAGGCCTGCGGGTGCCCGGCGCTGTGCAGGCGCAGCAGCCGGTTGTGCGTGCCGAACAGCGCGTGCGCGCCGCCCGGGCCGGGCGTTGCGCCCAGGGTGGCCTCGCACCAGGCCACACCCTCGGCCAGGGTGGCCGCTGCCACCACCAGGTGGTCGATGTGCGCTGCGCCCAGCGCCTTCACAGCTGCACCGTGCCGCTGACGCAGCTGACGCTGGCGCCACCGACCCAGACCGTGCCGTCGGCGTCGCGCTGGATGTGCACGCGGCCTTCGCGCGCCAGGGCCGTGCCCTGGGCCGCCACGTAGCGCTCGGGCGCCAGGCCAGCGCCGATCAGCCACTGCGCCAGCGCGGCGTTCAGGCTGCCGGTCACCGGGTCTTCGGCCATGCCGTTGTTGCCGGGGAAGAAGGCGCGCACCTCGAACTGCGTGTCGCCCGCGTCTTGCGGGCCGACCACGCCGACCTTGCCACGCGGCCCGACCACGCCGATGTCCAGCCCGGCGAGGATGGTGGCGTCGAGTCGCAGCGCCAGCACCTGTTCCGCGCTGCGCAGCATCACGCCACGCCAGTTGGGGCCGTTGTCGCACCAGGCGTGCGCGGTGATGTCCTCGCGTGCCACGCCCAGGCCGCGGGCGATGAGCTGCACATCTTCTTCAGACAGCGGGCCGCTCTTGATCAGCGGAGGCGCCGCAAATGCGAGTCGCGCGCCGTCACGTTTGATCTTCACCAGCCCCACGCCACATTCCTGCACCACATGCTCGCCGCGCGGCACGCCGCCGGCCTGCAGCCAGGCGTGGCAGCTGCCCAGCGTGGGGTGGCCGGCAAACGGCAGCTCCCGGCCCGGGCAGAAGATGCGCACCCGGTAGTCGGCCCCGTTGGCGCGACCCTCCTCGGTGGGCGGCAGCAGGAAGGTGCACTCCGACAGGTTGGTCCAGTTCGTGAAGTGCTGCATCTCGGCTGTGGACAGGCCGGCACCGTCGAGCACCACCGCCAGCGGGTTGCCGCGGTAGGGCGTGCTCGTGAAGACGTCGACTTGCTGGAACGGGCGTTGCGGCATGAAAACTCCGAGGGTCAGGACAGGGGCAGGTCGAGCACGCCGCGGCTGGCCGGCATCGCCAGCCAATGGGCGTACCAGCGTTCGAGGTGCGGCCAGTCGGGGCGCTGCAGGGGCAGGCCCCACCAGCGGTGCACTTCGCAGGCGATCGGGATGTCGGCCATGGTCAGCGCGTCGCCCGCCATGCATGGCTGGCGCGCGAGGTGTCTGTCGAGCTGAGCGAACAGTGCCTCGGTCGCCGCCACCGAGGCCGCGATGGCGGCCGGGTCGCGCTGCGCCTCGGGCGTGCGGATCAGCTGCTTGAAGCCGGGGCTGCCGGCGGGGTTGAGCGTGGTCTGCTGCCAGTCCATCCAGCGTTCGGCGTCGAAGCGTTGCCGGATGTCTTGGGGATAGAGCGCCGAACCCTCGCGGGCACAGAGGTAACGCACGATCGCGTTCGATTCCCAGAGCGTGAAGTCGCCGTCTTCGAGCAGCGGCACCAGGCCGTTGGGGTTCTGGCGGCGGTAGTCGGGTGTGTTCACCACGCCGTAGGACAGCCCGGCATCGATGCGTTCGAACGGTAGGCCGAGCACCTGCGCGCACAGCACCACCTTGCGCACATTGATCGAGCTGATGCGACCCCAGAGGCGCAGCATGGCTGGAACCTCAGTTCACCGCTTCGCGGATGGCTTCCGCCAGGGCCTTGATGCCGATGTGGATCTGCTCCACGCTGGCCGTCACGAACGACAGGCGCAGGGTGCGCGGGTCGGCGTGGTCGGCGTAGAACGCGGCGCCGGGCACGAAGGCCACGCCCTTGTCCACCGCCTTGGGCAGCAGCTCCACCGCGTTCAGGCCTTCAGGCAGGCGCACCCACAGGAACATGCCGCCGTCGGGCGAGTTCCACTGCACGTCCAGCCCCGCCATGTCGGTGTTGAGCGCGTCCAGCATGGCCGCGCACTGGCTCTTGTAGAGCGCGCGGATGTTGGGCACATGGCGGTCGATGAAGCCGTCCTTGAGCACCTCGGCCACCATGCGCTGGTTGAAGGTCGGGCTGTGCAGGTCGGCCGCCTGCTTGGCCTGCAGCAGTTTGGGCATGATGGCCTTGGGCGCCACCACGTAGCCCAGGCGCAGGCCGGGCGCCAGCACCTTGGAGAACGAGCCCAGGTAGATGCAGCCCTCGGGGTTGCGTGCGGTCAGCGGCTTGGGCGGCGGCTGGTCGAACCACAGGTCGCCATAGGGGTTGTCTTCCACGATGGGCAGGCCCGCGGTCTGGGCGGCGGTCACCAGCGCGGCGCGGCGCGGCTCGCTCATGCTGCGGCCGGTGGGGTTCTGGAAGTTGGGCAGCACGTACAGGAAGCGGGCACCCTTGGCCTTCTGGACCAGATCGGCCACGTCGATGCCTTCGGCGTCGCTGTTGATGCTCACGATGGTGGGTTCCATGGGCGTGAACGCCTGCAGCGCGCCCAGGTAGGTGGGCGTTTCCACCAGCACGGTGCTGCCTTCGTCGATCAGCACCTTGGCCACCAGGTCCAGGCCCTGCTGGCTGCCGGTGGTGATGAGCACCTGATCGGGGCTCACGTCCCAGGGCAGCTGACCGGCGATCCACTCGCGCAGCGCGGGCAGCCCTTCGCTGGACGCGTACTGCAGCGCGGCGTTGCCGTCGGTCTTGAGCACGGTGGCGCAGGCGGCGGCAAAGGCCTCGACGGGAAAGGTCTTGGGCGAGGGCAGGCCGCCCGCAAAACTGATGATGCCGGGCTTCTC
>NZ_JBPCSJ010000306.1:0-2804 GCF_051007235.1 Hydrogenophaga sp.
GGCGACCGCACCGGCACCGGCACCCGCAGCGTGTTCGGCCACCAGATGCGGTTCGATCTGAACGAAGGCTTCCCGCTGGTGACCACCAAGAAGGTGTTCCTCAAGGCCATCATCGTCGAGCTGCTCTGGTTCATGCGCGGCGACTCCAACGTGAAGTGGCTGCAGGAACGCGGCTGCACCATCTGGGACGAATGGGCGCGCGAAGACGGCGAACTCGGCCCGGTGTACGGCGTGCAGTGGCGCAACTGGCCCAAGCCGGGCGGCGGGCATATCGACCAGATCAGCGAAGTCGTCAAGCAGCTCAAGACCAACCCCGACAGCCGCCGCATCATCGTCAGCGCCTGGAACGTCGCCGACCTGGAGCAGATGGCGCTGATGCCCTGCCACGCCTTCTTCCAGTTCTACGTCGCGCCGGCCACCGAACCTGGCGGGCGTGGCAAGCTGTCCTGCCAGCTCTACCAGCGCAGCGCCGACATCTTTTTGGGCGTGCCCTTCAACATCGCCAGTTACGCGCTGCTGACCCACATGCTGGCGCAGCAGTGCGACCTGGATGTGGGCGACTTCATCTGGACCGGTGGCGACTGCCACATCTACAGCAACCACCACGAACAGGTGGAACTGCAACTGAGCCGCCAGCCCCTGGCCTACCCGACGCTGAACATCAAGCGCAAGCCCGATTCGATCTTCGACTACGCCTACGAGGACTTCGAGGTGCTCGGCTACGAGTGCCACCCGGCCATCAAGGCGCCCGTTGCGGTTTGATGGTTTGGTGCAAGCCACCCACCCGCAACACATGTCCATCCGCCATCCAGTGGCACCGCCGGGCTGGCTTTGCCAGACGGCCAGTGCCGCCCCCTGGGGGGCTGAGGGCTTTGGCTCCAAGCCTGCCTGCGCAGGCGTGGACAGACCGAAGTGGCTTCGGCTCTGGCGAAGCCGCGGCCTGCAAGGCACGCGAAGCGGCGCGGGGGGATCACTCCTTTGATCACCCGCCGCCAGCTCTGGGCGCTGCTGGCCCTCACGCTCATGTGGGGGGTCAACTGGCCCATGATGAAACTTTCGCTGCAGCAGCTCAGCCCGCTGTACTTCCGCGCCAGCACCATGCTGCTGGGCGCGGCCTGGCTGTTTGTCTATGTGGCGGCCAAAGGCGAGCGCATGCGTCCCGCGGGCCGCGAGTGGCTGGCCATCGCCGCGCTGGGCCTGCCGAACGTGCTGGGCTGGCACACGCTGTCCATCTTCGGCGTGCAGGAACTGGCCTCGGGCCGCGCCGCCATCCTGGGCTTCACCATGCCGATCTTCACCGTGCTGATCGGGGCCGCCTTCTTTGGCGAACGCATCACCCCGCGCGTGCGGCTGGCGGTGGTGTGCGTGAGCATCGCCATCGGCCTGCTGCTGTGGAACGAGTTGCAACGCCTGACGGGCCGCCCGGTGGGCGTGGCCTGGATGCTGGGCGCCGCCGTGTCGTGGGCGCTGGGGACGCTGATGTTCCGCCGCGCCCAACTGACGCTCTCGCCGCTGGTGGTCACGGTCTGGATGCTGCTGCTGGGCAGCTTCGTCGTGTGGGCGCTGGCGCTGTCGCTGGAGCCGCTGCCGCAGCCCGCCAGCTTCACGCCGCTGATGTGGACCAGCCTGGCCTACGGCGTGCTCATCAACTACGGCTTCGCTCAGCTGATCTGGTTCGGCATGGCCCGCAACCTGCCCCCCGCCACCAGCGCCATGAGCGTGATGGCCATCCCGCTGGTGGGCACGCTCAGCGCCACCCTCATCACCGGCGAGGTGCCGCACTGGCAGGACTGGCTGGCCATGGGCTTTGTGATGGTGGCCATCGCCAGCGTGCTGCTGCCCCTGGGCGCGCTGCGGCGGCGGTCGACCGCGGCACAATCGCCCGATGCCTGAGAACACCGCCCCCGCTCGCCTGCACCTGATCTACGCCCGCGCCGCCAACGGCGTGATCGGCCAAGACAACCAGCTGCCCTGGCACCTGCCCGAAGACCTGGCGCACTTCAAACGCACCACCCTGGGCTGTCCGGTTCTCATGGGTCGCAAGACCTGGGACTCGCTGCCGCCCAAGTTCCGGCCCCTGCCTGGCCGTCTCAACATCGTCATCACGCGCGACACCGGCTTTGTCGCCCAAGGGGCGGCCATCGCGCATTCGCTCGAAGCAGCGCGCGAGCTCTGCCCCACGGGCAGCGACGCCTGGGTGATCGGTGGCGCGCAGATCTACGCCCAGGCCCTGCCGCTGGCCCACACAGTGGTGGTCACCGAGATCGCCTGCGACTTCGAGGGCGATGCCTTCGCCCCCACCCTCGGCCCCGAATGGCGCGAGGTCGCGCGTGAAGAACACGTGGCCGCCAGCGGCCTGCCCTTCGCCTTCGTCACCTACACCCGCTCTGCCTGAAAGCCACCATGCAACTCGCGACCTGGAACGTCAACTCCCTCAACGTGCGCCTGCCCCAGGTGCTGGCCTGGCTGGCCTCCAACCCGGTGGACGTGCTGGCCCTGCAGGAACTCAAGCTCACCGACGACAAGTTCCCGCTGCAGGCCTTCACCGAAGCCGGCTACCAGGCCCAGTGGTTCGGGCAGAAGACTTACAACGGCGTGGCCCTGCTGAGCAAAGCACCCGCGGCCGACGTCATCAAGAACATCCCGGGTTTTGAAGACGAACAGTCGCGTGTGCTGTGCGCCACCATCGCCAACGTGCGCGTGATCGGCGCCTACTTCCCCAACGGGCAGGAGCCCGGCAGCGACAAGTTTGCCTACAAGATGCGCTGGCTGACCGCGCTGCGCACCTGGGTGCAGGCCGAGAT
>NZ_JBPCSJ010000307.1:0-10522 GCF_051007235.1 Hydrogenophaga sp.
GGCCAGCTTATCGCGCGTGGCGGTGCTGGGCGGAGGCGGCGGATAGGGCAGGTCCAGGCGGGCGAAGTGGCGGGCGATGTCGCGCAGGTAGGCGTCGCTCAGCGGGTCGAGCAGGAAGCGCATGCCCGCGGCCTGGCGGCGGCCGTCGCGGAAGTTCAGCAGCTGGTGGTAGAGGTAGCCCTCGGGCTTGCCCGCGATGCGCGGGTAGAAGCCGTCGTTGGTGGCGCGGCCTTCGGGGCCGTGGCACAGGGTGCAGGCCATCACGCGCGGGGCCCGGGTGTCGGGCACGGTGTGGGGCGGGGCGGCAGGGGTGGGGCCGGCGGCCCACGCCTGGGCATGGAGCCAGGCGCAGCCAGCGACGACCAGAACGCGAACAAAAGACATGGCGGTGGGGTCGAGGGTCGGTGCAGGTGGAGCCCACAGGGCGCGAGCGCGCGGGGCCCCAGTCGGTTTGACCGTACCACAGGCGCCGGGCCGATACACTGACCGGAACCGGCCCCCACCATGCAGAGCACCACCGTTTCCCCCGACCCCACCCGCTGCCCGCTGTGCGGCGGCGACAACCGCTGCGCAATGGAGATGGAACGCGCCAGCGGCCAGCCGCAACCGCCCTGCTGGTGCACCACGGCGCAGTTCCCGCCCGACCTGCTGGACCGCCTGCCGGCCGAGGCCGCGGGCAAGACCTGCATCTGCGCCGGCTGCCTGGCGGCTTTCAACACCGAGAGCGCCGCATGATGGGCTGGATCGACCGTTTCCCCTTCAAGCTGCTGCTGGTCGTGGCGCTGTGGCTGGCCGTGGCGCCCATCGTGCCCGAGCCGCACCTGGTCGAGAAACTCCGCATGCTTGCGCAAGGCACGCTGCAGCGGCCGATCGACATCTTCGACTTGCTGCTGCACACCACGCCGCTGGTGCTGCTGGCGCTGCGCCTGTGGCGCGACGCGCAGCGGCGCCAGGGACGCCCGCCGCAGGCCTGAGGCTCAGCTGACCACGAAGGCCAGCACCAGGCCGCCCAGTGCGAGCAGACCCAGGCCGGCGACGAACACGTTTTCGCCCAGCGCCTCGTAGCGCGCCGCGCGCTGGCGCAGCCGCATGGACATGAACGACAGCACCGCGCTGGCCAGGAACACCAGGCCATCGAGCGCGAGCAGCTTGTCCACCAGCACCCGGCCTTCACTGGGCGGGCCGAGCAGGCTGATGTAGAGCGCCGTGAGGCAGACGCCGATCATGGTGGCCGACGTCGGCAGGATGTGGGCCGACAGACCGCCGCTGTCCACGCGGCGCGCCGGGGTCTCCGGTGAGCGGCCCAGCATCATCCGATGCGCACCGGCACGAAGATGGTGTCGCCGTCGCGCTGGATCAGCAGCGCCACCGACTTGGCCGACCGGGCCACCACCGAGCGCACTTGCTCCACGCTCTGCACCGGTGTGCCGTTGACCGCCATGAGCACGTCGCCCGGCTGCACCCCGGCGAGTGCGGCGGGGCCGCCCACGTCCTGCACCACCAGACCCGCGCTGACACCGGCGGCCCGCTGTTCCTGCGGCTGCAGCGGGCGCAGCGCCAGGCCCAGGCGGCCCTGCCCGGTCGCAGCGTCGGCCTGCGCCAGCGTGGCCTTGGGTGCGCTGGCGTCGCCCAGCGTCGCGCTCAGCGTGGTGCGCTGGCCCTGGCGCCAGACCTCCAGCGTCACCGCGCTGCCCGGGGCGGACTGGCCGATCAGTGCCGGCAGGTCGCCCGAGGCCACGATGGCCTGGCCGTTGACCTGGCGGATCACGTCGCCGGCCTTCAGGCCCGCCTTGGCGCCCGGGCCGCCCGGCTCGACGGCCGCGACCAGCGCGCCCTCGGGCTTGTCGAGCTGGAAGGAGTCGGCCAGGGTCTGGTTGACTTCCTGGATGGTCACGCCCAGGCGGGCGTGGCTGGCCTTGCCGGTGGCGACGATCTGGTCCCGGACCTGGGCCGCGATCTCGATCGGGATGGCGAACGACAGGCCCTGGTAGCCGCCCGAGCGGCTGTAGATCTGCGAGTTGATGCCCACCACCTCGCCACGGCTGTTGAACAGCGGGCCGCCCGAGTTGCCGGGGTTGACCGCGACGTCGGTCTGGATGAAGGGCACGAAGCTGTCGTCGGGCAGCGCGCGGCCCTTGGCACTGACCACGCCGGCGGAGACGCTGTTTTCGAAGCCGAAGGGCGAGCCGATGGCCAGCACCCACTCGCCCACTTTCAGGTCGCGCGTGCTGCCCAGCGGCACGGTGGGCAGGTCGTGGGCGTCGATCTTCAGCACGGCCACATCGGTCTTGGGGTCGGCGCCCAGCACGCGGGCCTTGAACTCGCGCCGGTCGGTCAGCTTGACGATCACCTCGCTGGCGCCGTGCACCACGTGGGCGTTGGTGAGGATGGTGCCGTCGGCGCTGACCACAAAGCCCGAGCCCTGGCCGCGCACCGGCTGGTCGCCAGCGCCCCCCTGGCCCTCGGGGCCCTGGAAGCGGCGGAAGAAGTCGTAGAAGGGATCGTTCGGGTCCAGGCCCGGCACGCCGTGCCCGCGGGCCTGCGGGGCGCCGTCATCGACCGCTTTCTGAGGACCGCTGACGCTGATGTTGACCACCGCGGCGCCGTGGCGGCCGGCGATGGCGGCGAAGTCGGGTGCACCGGCCAGCGGCGCGGCGGCACCCACCGGGGCGACCGCCGGCAAAGGAGTGGCCGCGGCGCGGGCGTGGCCACCGGTGAGGTAGGTGGCGCCGGCGCCGCCGAGCGCGCCGGCCACGGCCAGCGCCAGCACCAGGCGGGTGGGGGTGAGCTTGTGTGTGTTCATGGGGGCTCCTGGACAGGTGAAACAACGGTGGATGGCGCCACTGTCCGGTGCGTCGCTTAGTCGGGCCTTAGGGCCTGTTCACGGGCTCCGGCCAGCCGGTACGCGGGGGCGTGCGTGGCACACTGAATCCATGAGCACACACCCGATGCACGGCCTGCACTGGTCGGCCAGCTTCAGCGCCTGGCAACGCCAGGGTCTGGCCCTGCTGCCCGCGCTGCTGGCCGGTGGCGGCGTCACCGCGCTGGGCGGGTCGGGCGCCACGCCCTGGCTGTCCGGCTGGGTGGTGTACTGCGCGGTGTACGTGACGCTGGTCTGGCGCCTGGCGCGGCACCTGGACGCGCGCGGCACGCACCGCCGCGCGCGCTGGGAAGACCCGGGTGCCGCCATGCTGGCCGTGCTGGTCACCGGCGCCGCCGTCGCCAGCCTGCTGGCCGTGGCCATGGCGGTGGACAGCGGGCGCGCGCTGCAGGGCTGGCCCCGCGCCCTGCATCTGGGGCTGATGCTCGCCTCGCTGAGCGGCGCCTGGCTGCTGATCCAGGCGGTGTTTGCGCTGCACTACGCGCGCACCTATTACCGCCCGGTCGGCGGTGGCCACGAACCCGCGCGCGGGCTGGCCTTCCCCGGCCAGGAAGACCCCGACTACCTCGATTTTTTCTACCACAGCGCCGTGATCGGCATGACCTCGCAGGTGTCCGACGTGACGGTGCACGGCCGCGCCATGCGGCGCCTGGTGCTGCTGCACGGCCTGCTGTCGTTCGCCTTCAACCTGATCGTGCTGGCGATGGCGGTGAACGTGTTCGCCTCAGCGCTGGGCTGAAGGCCCGTCGGCACGCGCAAAGCCCACCCGCACGCGCAGCCCGCCCAGCGTGGGCGAGGCGTCCAGGCGCAGCGTGGCGGCGTGCAGATCGGCCACCGCCCGAACGATGGCCAGGCCCAGGCCGCTGCCGGACGCGGGTGCATCGGGCAGGCGCACAAAGCGGTCCAGCACGCGCTCGCGCTCGGCTTCGGGAATGCCGGGGCCGCTGTCTTCCACGCACAGTTCCAGGCCGTCGTCCCCGGCGCGCCAGGCCACGTCCACCCGGCCACCGGCGGGGGTGTATTTGACGGCGTTCTCCAGCAGGTTGCGCACCAGGATGCGCAGCGCCTCGGGGTGGCCGCTCACCGGCGCCGCGTCGGTCTGCGCGAGCCCGAGGTCGATGCCACACTGCCCGGCCGCGGGCGCGAGGTCGGCCACCGCACTGCGCAGCAGGTCGGCCATGGCCACCGGTTCGGCTGGCGCCCCTGCGGTGGCGCTGGCCTGCTGGCGTGCCAGCACCAGCAACTGCTCGATCAGGCGCGTGGCGCGGTCGATGCCAGCACCCAGCCGCTCCAGCGCACGCTCGCGCGTGGCGGCATCGGGCGCGCGCTGCAGGCCCTGCACCTGCAGCTTCAGCGCGGCCAGCGGCGAGCGCAGCTCGTGCGCCGCGTCGGCCACAAACCGCTGCTGCGCATCAAACGCCTGCGACACCCGGCGCAACAGGTCATTGAGCTCGCGCAACAGCGGGCGGATTTCATCGGGCAGGTCGGCCTCTTCGGCGATCGGGGTCAGGTCGTCGGCCTGGCGCTGCGCCAGCTGGTGCTGCACCTGCGCCACCGGCGCCAGGGTGCGGCGCACCACCCAGCCCACCAGCAGCATCAGCAGCGGCGCCAGCAGCACGATGGGCAGCGCCGTGCGCAGCGCCAGCGCGCCGGCCATGCGCTGGCGCACCGCCATGTCCTGCGCCACCTGGATCACGAAGTGGCGCGCCTGCACCGAGTACACGCGGTAGCGCGTGCCGTGCGCGTTCACGTCGGCAAAGCCCAGCACCGCGCGCTGGGGCAGCTCGGCCCGTTGTGCCGACCCGAAGATCTGCACGCCGTCCAGCGTCCAGATCTGCAGCACGAAATCGAAGTCCTGCTCCTCGGCCGGCACCGGGATCACGCCCGTGGCCAGCCCCTGCGGCAGACCGGCGCGCAAGGACTGCGCGGTCTGCTGCATGTGGTAGTCGAAGATCTGGTCGGCCTCGGCGCGCGCAGCGCGATAGGCCAGGCCCGCCTGCAGCAGCGCCGTGGCCAGGATGGCCAGCAGCACGAACACCAGCAGACGCGCGCGCAGGGATGACAGTAGGCGTGTCATGCAGCGCCGATCCCAAGCACCAGCCGGCGCGACGTGACTTCACCCAGGGTGCCGTGGAACCGGCTTTGCCGGGCCGCAGGCACCGTCCCCCTGGGGGGAAGCCGCGAAGCGGCGCAGGGGGGGGTCATTGCTTGGGCACGAAGTAGCCCACCCCGCGCACGTTGTGGACGATGTCGGGCCCAAGCTTCTTGCGCAGCCCGTGGATGTAGACCTCCACCGCGTTGGAGCTGATCTCGTCCTTCCAGCCGTACAGCTTTTCTTCCAGCTGCGCGCGCGAGAGCACCAGCCCCGGTCGTGCCAGCAGTGGTTCGAGCACCGCCCATTCGCGCGCCGACAGCTGCACCGGCTGACCGTTGACCGTGGCCTCGCGCGTGGCCGGCTGGATGCTCACGCCCTGGTGCTCGTACACCGGCTCGGCGCGCCCGGCCGCGCGGCGCAGCAGGGCGCGGATGCGCGCCAGCAGTTCGTCCAGGTCGTAGGGCTTGAGCACGTAGTCGTCGGCCCCGGCGTCCAGTCCTTCGATGCGTTGCTGCACCGAATCGCGCGCGGTGGCAATCAGCACCGGCAGGCGGTTCTTGCGCGCGCGCAGCGCCCGCAGCACCGACAGGCCATCGCGCCGGGGCAGCCCCAGGTCGAGCAGCACCAGGTCGTAGTGCTGTGTGGTCAGCGCCGTGTCGGCCATCTCGCCGTCTTTCACCCAGTCCACCGCGTAGTGTTCGGCGCGCAGCAGATCGAGCACCGATTCGCCGATCATGGTGTCGTCTTCCACCAGCAACAGTCGCATCCAGGCTTCCTTCCAGGGCCTCGGACCGACGCCCCGTGGCCATTCTGCCAGCGGGTTTGGCCCCCTTCTTAAGCGGTGCTTAGACCGCCGCGCGCACCGGGGTGGCCCGTGGCCGGTTATCGTTGCGGCCTTGCCCGTGTCCAACATGAACCAACGCACCGATCACTCCATGGCCGCCCTGCGCGCGCGCTACGGCGAGCGCTACCGCTGGCTGCTGCTGCTGTCGGTGATGGTGGGGACCATGGCCTCCATCATGTCGTCGACCATCATCAACGTGGCGATCCCGGACATGAGCCTGCACTTCACGCTGGGGCAGGAACGGGCGCAGTGGGCCACCTCGGGCTTCATGGCGGCGATGACGGTGTCCATGCTCACCACCCCCTGGCTGCTGGCGCGCTACGGCTACCGCCACACCTATGTGGGCTGCATGTGGCTGCTGCTGGTGGGCGGCGTGGCCGGCGGTTTTGCCAACGACTACCCGCTGGTGCTGGCCGCGCGCGTGGCCGAGGGCCTGGCCGCGGGCGTGGTGCAGCCGATCCCGGCCATCATCATCCTGCGCGCGTTCGAACCGCACGAGCAGGGCCGTGCCAGCGGCATCTTCGGCATGGGCGTGGTGCTGGCGCCGGCCATCGGCCCCAGCATCGGCGGCCTGCTGGTGGACGCGTTCGGCTGGCGTTCGATCTTCTTCATGGTGGTGCCGTTCTGCCTGGCCTCGATGTGGATGGCGCAGCGCTTTGTCTCCACCAGCGGCCCCGGCGGCGGCGCCGCCAACCCGCAGGGTGCGGCGCTTGACTGGCGCGGCCTGCTGCTGGCCACGGTGGGCACGCTGTGCCTGCTCAACGGCCTGGTGCAGTTGCGCGGGGACGTGCCGGCCCTGGGCGGCGCGATGCTGACTGTGGCGGCCTTGGTCGTGCTGGCGTTCGTGGTGCTGCAGCGGCGCACGCTCAAGGCGCGCCGGCGCCAGCCCGACGCCGGTGTCGACCCGCTCATGAACCTTTCGCTGTTCAAGGACCGGCGCTTTGCCATGGGCAGCATCGTGGCCGTGATCTACGGCACCGCGCTGTTCGGGTCGACCTACCTGCTGCCGGTCTACATGCAGATGGGGCTGGGCCTGTCGCCATCCTTCGTGGGCACGGTGCTGCTGCCGGCCGGGCTGGTGCTGGCGATCACCATCGCGGTCGTCGGGCGCCTGTCGGACCGGCAACCCACGCACCGCCTGGTGAGCCTGGGGCTGGCGCTGCTGGCCGCGTCGTTCGCGCTGATGCTCACCATCGACGGCCGCGACGCCACGCGCACCGCCACCCTGCTGGTGGCCTGGGCCATCCTGGGCCGCATCGGGCTGGGTTTCATCCTGCCGTCGCTCAACACCGGTGCCATGCGCGGGCTGGAGCGTCACCTGATCCCGCAGGGCTCGAGCGTGATCAACTTCGTGCGCATGCTCGGCGGCGCCGCCGGCGTGAGCCTGTGCGGCATCGTGCTCGAATGGCGCCTGGCCGCGCACGGCGCCCAGCTGGGCGGTGGCGACCAGGCGGCCCGCCTGGCCGCCTTCGACGAAACCTTCCTCATGCTGGCCACCCTCTGCGGCCTGGCCCTCATCGCAGCCTGGCGGCTGCGTTCAGAACACAGCCCGACCTGAACCGGCGGTGGATCTGACCGAGTGCGTACAAGCGGCCCCCGCGAGCGAGAACCGCTTCGCCGCACAATAGCCACTTCACCACACCAAGCCTTGCACCAAGGCACGGCGCCGGAGCGGGAAACGCGCCCCCTCCAGCACGCACCGTGGAACCGGCTTTGCCGGGCCACTGGTACGGTCCCCCCTTTCAAGGGGGGAAGCCGCGCAGCGGCGCAGGGGGGATTCCGAATGTGCCAACTGCTCGGCCTGAACTGCGCCACCCCCACCGACGCCACCTTCAGCTTCACCGGCTTCTGCCGGCGCGGCGGGGCCACCGACCAGCACGCCGACGGCTGGGGCATCGCCTTTTTTGAGGGCAAGGGCCTGCGCCTGTTCGTGGACGAACACAGCGCCGCCGAGTCGCAGATGGCGGCCTTCCTGCGCACCTACCCGCTCAAGAGCCGCAACATCATCGCCCACGTGCGCAAGGCCACCATCGGCCAGGTGTGCCTGGAAAACGCCCACCCGTTCTCGCGCGAGCTCTGGGGCCGGCACTGGGTGTTCGCCCACAACGGCGACCTCAAGGACTACCAGCCGCGCCTGCACGCGCAATTCCGCCCGGTGGGCAGCACCGACAGCGAACGCGCCTTCTGCTGGCTGATGCAGGAACTGGCCAAGTCGCACGCCGAGCTGCCCAGCGTGGCCGAGCTGACGCTGACGCTGCGCGAACTGGTGCCGCAGGTGCGGCGCTTCGGCAGCTTCAACTTCCTGCTCTCCAACGGCGAGGCGCTGTGGGCCCACTGCAGCACGAACCTGCACTGGCTGGTGCGCCAGCACCCGTTCCAGGCGGCCACGCTCAAGGACCAGGACTGGACGGTGGACTTCGCCCAGCTCAACCAGCCCGGCGACCGCGCCGCGGTGATCGTGACCCAGCCGCTGACCGACAACGAACCCTGGACCGCGTTTGCCCCTGACGAGCTCAAGGTGTTCGTGGACGGCCTGCCGCAGGACTGAGCCGGTGTGGGCTGGGCCGCTCGCTCAGCGGGCGGGCCCCGGGCGGCGTCAGAGCACCTTGAAGAGCTTCTCGCGCAGCTCCGGCAGGCGGCGCGCGCCGGTGCCGTGGCCGGCCATGCTGGCCTCCCAGGCACGGTAGACCTTGCGCAGGCCGTCGGTGCCTTGGGCCTCGAAGATGGAGGTCACCAGCGACACCCGCGTGTTCTGGCCAATGATCGCGTTGACCGAATTGATCATGAAGTGACGCGCCATCTCGTTGTCCTTGGCGCTGCGCCCGGCCGCGGGCGGCAGGCCGTCGATCTCGGGCCCTGTGTCCGCGATGTCGACTGGCGCAGTGTCGCCATTCGGGGGCGCTGGCGCGGCTGCAGGGGTCGCCGTGCTCGGGGTCTTGCCGACCCGCGCCACCGCTTCGATGCAGCCTTTGTCCAGCAGCTCGGCCAGCACCGACTCCACGTCGCCCTTGCCCACCAGGAACACCGACAGCTCGGCACCACTGCGTTTGCCGTCCACCAGCACCAGGGCGCGCCGCACGAGCAGCGACAAGCCGAGCGTTCGGGACTGGATTTCCTCTTGACCCACGGCGGTCTTGGCGAACACCGTGGCGTTGAGATCAATGGTTTCGGGCATGGTTGTGGTGTATGTGGTGATGCCCCCCTGCGAAGGCGCGTTTCTATCGCAGCCGCAGCGGCTCCACAAGACGGACAAGCCCTGAAAGTCCGTCAAACCAATACTTTTGAGCTACACCAAAAACCCCACTCCGTCACCCAGGCGCTGAACGTGCACTTTGACCGACGGACGGCGGCAGCCGTGAGCGCGGCGCTATGACTTTTGCGAACCGGCGCGGCGCTCTTCGCGCAGCATGAAGAGGTAGAGCCCCTCGACCTTCTCGCGCGCCCAGGGCGTCTTGCGCAGGAACTTCAGGCTGGAGCCCACGCTCGGGTCCACATTGAAGCAGCGGATGGGGATGCGATGCCCCAGTTCGTCCCAGCCGTAGTGGTCGGCCAGCGCGGTGACGATGGCTTCGAGCGTCAGCCCGTGCAGCGGGTTGCGCGCCTGTGCTGGTTGACCCCCACGCTCCGACGCTGCGCGGGTCGCTGCCCCCCGAGGGGGATGGTCCGGCTTGGGGAGGCCCGGCGCCGGATCCTGGCGCGGTGTCTTGTCGTCGCTCACGCCGTCACCTGCAACGCTTCTTCAAGTGCATCCACAAACATCGCCGGCACATCAAAGCCGGTCTGGTCGTGGATCTCCTGGAAGCAGGTCGGGCTGGTGACGTTGATCTCGGTGACCTTGTTGCCGATCATGTCCAGCCCCACCAGCAGCAGGCCGCGCGCGGCCAGCACCGGGGCGATGGCCTCGGCCACGGCGCGGTTCTCGTCGGACAGCGGTTGGGCCACGCCCTTGCCGCCGGCGGCCAGGTTGCCACGCACCTCGCCACCCTGCGGGATGCGCGCCAGCACATAGGGCGCGACCTGGCCGCCGATCAGCAGCAGGCGCTTGTCGCCCAGCACGATCTCGGGCAGGTAGCGCTGCACCATCACGCTGGTGGCGCCGCCCTGGTTGAGTGTCTCGATGATGGAGCCGAGGTTCATGCCGTCGGCACCGACGCGGAAGATCCCCATGCCGCCCATGCCGTCCAGCGGCTTGAGGATGATGTCCTGATGCTCGGCGTGGAAGGCGCGGATCGCTTCGGGCGAGCGCGTCACCAGCGTGGGCGGCGCGTACTGCGCGAACTCCATCAGCGCCAGCTTCTCGGGGTGCTCGCGCAGGGCAGAAGGCCGGTTGAACACGCGCGCGCCTTCGCGCTGCGCCTGCTCCAGCAGGTGGGTGCAGTAGAAAAACTCGCTGTCAAACGGCGGGTCCTTGCGCATCAGCACGGCGTCGAAGTCTTTCAGCGCTTCGACCGCTTCGCCGGTGACGCTGAACCAGTCGTGCGCGTCGCCCGTGAGGCGGATGCGGCGCACGGTGGCGTTGACGGTGCCACCACTGCGCCAGCCCATGTGGCGCGGCTCGGTGGCGGCGATGCGGTGGCCGCGCTTCTGCAGCTCGCGCATCATGGAAAAAGTGGTGTCCTTGTAGGTCTTGAAGGACTCGAGGGGGTCGGCGGCGAAGAGGATGTTCATGGGGTGTTCTTTCGGGCTCCGTATCCTTGCACAG
>NZ_JBPCSJ010000308.1:0-4955 GCF_051007235.1 Hydrogenophaga sp.
GGCCGGCAGAGGAGTCGATTATCGCAAGCCAGGCCAGCGGCCACCACTGCAGCGTTCAATGCCCGCCCGGTCGGTGCGGCTGCTGACGGCTTCGACTCCCTGTGCGCCCAGCAGTTCGCGCACGGCAGCGGCCTGGTCGTGACCGTGTTCCAGCAGCAGCCAGCCACCCGGGTGCAACGCGTTTGGCGCCTGGGCCACGATCTGGCGGATGTCGTCCAGCCCATCCGGGCCAGCGGTCAGCGCGCTGATCGGCTCGTGGATCAGGGCGGCCAGGTGGTGGTCGCCTTCGGCAATGTAGGGTGGGTTGCTGGCGATCACGTCAAAGCGTTCACCGGGCACCGCGGCCAGCCAGACGCCGTGGGCGAATCGCACCGGCAAGCCCAGGCGGCGCGCGTTGGCCTGCGCCACGGACAGGGCGTCGGCGCTGGCGTCGGTGGCGGTGACCTGTGCATCAGGGCGGCTTCGAGCGATGGTCAGCGCAATGGCGCCGCTGCCGGTGCCCAGGTCGAGCAGGCGGGGTGCGTCGGTGCCGCCGTGTGGTGGCAGGGCGTCCAGCGCCCAGTCGACCAGCACCTCGGTGTCTGGGCGCGGCACCAGCACGCGGGCATCCACCTGCAGCGTGAGGCCGCCGAATTCCTTTTCACCCAGCAGGTAGGCCACGGGTTCGCCTTGTTGTCGCCGCTGCAGAAGTGCGGTCCAGCGGTTCGCGGCTTCAGACGGAAGTGGGTCGCTGTCGTGCGCGATCAGCCAGGCCCGGTCGTGCGGTGAGCGGCCCAGCGCGTGCAGCAGCAGCATCTGCGCGTCCAGACGGTCCAGGCTGGCGGTGGCGGCCTGCCGCAGGGCATCGGTCAGCGTGCTCATCGGCTGTTCTGTTGTTCCAGATCGGCCAGCAGCTCGGCCCCGCGCGCCACCTGCAGTGCGTGGATCACGTCGCCCAGGTCGCCCTCCATCACCTGCAGCAGCTTGTAGAGGGTGAGGTTGATGCGGTGGTCGGTCAGGCGCCCCTGCGGAAAGTTGTAGGTGCGTATGCGGTCGCTGCGGTCGCCGCTGCCGACCAGGCCTTTGCGGGTGGCGGCTTCTTTGGCGGCGCGCTCGCTGCGCTCCTTTTCCTGGATGCGCGCCTGCAGCACCTGCAGCGCCTTGGCCTTGTTGCTGTGCTGGCTGCGGCCGTCCTGGCATTCGGCCACGATGCCGGTGGGCAGGTGCACCACGCGCACGGCCGAATCGGTCTTGTTGATGTGCTGGCCGCCCGCGCCGCTGGCGCGGAAGGTGTCGATGCGCAGCTCGGCCGGGTTGAGTTTGACCGCTTCGGCCTCGTCGGGCTCGGGCATCACGGCCACGGTCGCGGCGCTGGTGTGGATGCGGCCCTGGGTTTCGGTCGCGGGCACGCGCTGCACGCGGTGACCGCCCGATTCGAAGCGCAGCTGGCCATAGACATTGGCGCCCGGTCCGCGCCCGGCGATGCGCAGCACCACTTCCTTGTAGCCGCCCAGTTCGCTGGGCGACTCGCTCACGATCTCGGTGGTCCAGCCCTGGCTGTCGGCGTAGCGGGTGTACAGGCGGGCCAGGTCGCCGGCGAACAGGGCCGACTCGTCGCCGCCGGTGCCAGCGCGGATTTCCACGAAGGCCGGGCGCTCGTCGTCCGGGTCTTTGGGCAGCAGCAGGTGCTGCAGATCTTCGTCCAGCCGTTCGAGGTCGCCCTTGGCCTCGTCGATCTCTTCCTGTGCCATCTCGGCCATGTCCGGGTCGGCCAGCATCTCCTGCGCGGCGGCCAGGTCGGCTTCGCGCTGCTGGTGGCGGTTGAAGGCCTCAACGATCACCGAGGCGTCGGCATGTTCGCGGCTGAGCGTGCGAAAGCGCTCCAGATCGCTCACCACATCGGGGGCCGAGAGCAGGGCGTCCAGCTCGTGCAGGCGGGCTTGCTGGCGCAGCAGGGTGTCGCGGACAAAGGGTTTCATGCGAATGGCGGGACGAAGCGACGGCGACGGAGAGGCGCACGGGGCCGGCGGACCGTGCAGTGCGCCCGAAGGCGCCGGGCGGCGTCGCTAGGACTTTTCGCGCAGGAACAGGCGCGAGACGGTCTGCGCCGTGGCGGCGCGGGTCTCGGCGTCGCCGGCGTGCAGCTCGGCCAGGGTGCCGTGCAGCATCTTTTGCGTCAGGCCCTTGGACAGGGCTTCGAGCACCGCCTCGACCGGCTCACCCTTGGCCAGCAGTTTCTTGGCGCGCATCAGTTCGGCGGCGCGCCAGGCGTCGGCCTGGGCGTTGATCTGCTGGATCAGCGGCACCACGCCGCCCTTGGCCGGGTCGCGCTGGTCCAGCCAGTGCATGAAGCTGAGCACGCCTGCGTCGATGATGGCCTCGGCCTGCGCGACGGCGGCCTGGCGGTTTTCCTTGCCAGTCTGCACCACGCTGGCCAGGTCGTCCACGGTGTACAGATACACGTCGGACAGGCCCTTGACCTCGATCTCGATGTCGCGCGGCACGGCCAGGTCAACCATGAACATGG
This sequence comes from Hydrogenophaga sp., assembly GCF_051007235.1. Lineage (GTDB taxonomy): Bacteria > Pseudomonadota > Gammaproteobacteria > Burkholderiales > Burkholderiaceae_C > Hydrogenophaga. Next base: position 2,507 of record NZ_JBPCSJ010000308.1, read on the forward strand.
GGCGGTGGCGGCGCTTCTTGAGCGCTCGTTCGACAGCTCCCAGGCCGATGATGGGCAGGGTGCTGGCGGTGCAGCTGACCACGGCGTCGAACTCGTGCAGGCGGTCGGGGATGTCGGCCAGGCGCATGACCTGGGCGCCGAAGCGGCCGGCCAGGGCCTCGCCGCGTTCGAGCGTGCGGTTGGCGATCGCCATGCTCTTGGGCGTCTTGGCCGCGAAGTGCGTGGCGGCCAGTTCGATCATCTCGCCGGCGCCGACGAACAGCACCTTGATGTCTTTGAGGTCTTCGAACAGCTGGCTGGCCAGGCGCACGGCGGCGGCGGTCATGCTGATCGAGTGGGCGCCGATTTCGGTGGAGGTGCGCACCTGCTTGGCGACCGCGAAGGAGCGCTGGAACAGCTGGTGCAGCGTGGTGCCCAGGGCACCGGCCTCGTCGGCGGCGCGCACCGCGTCTTTCATCTGGCCCAGGATCTGCGCCTCGCCCAGCACCATGCTGTCCAGCCCGCTGGCCACGCGGAAGGCGTGGCGTGCGGCTTCACCCTCGCGCAGGATGTAGGCGTGGTCCTTGAGCACGTGGGTGCTGACGCCGCCGGTCTGCGCCAGCCAGTCCAGCGTGGGTTCCACGGCCGACTGTTCGCCCGCCGCGTACAGCTCCGTGCGGTTGCAGGTGGACAGCAGCGTGGCCTCTGGCTGGCGTGCCAGACTGCTGCGATAACCGTGCAGCGTGGGCTGGATCTGGTCGAGCGCGAACGCGAAGCGACCCCGCAAATCAAGCGGAGCCGTGTGGTGGTTGATGCCGAGCGCCCAAACAGACATATGCCGGATTATAAAATTCGCCGCTCCAAGACGCCGACATCCCGCTGACATGACATTTTTGGCCCTGATCGGGCACCTGTTGAACTTCGCCGCCCCGGCCTGCGGGCTGGCGCTGCTGCTGTGGGGCATGCCCCGCCTGTGGCCCAGGGCCCGCGCTGGCCGTTGGGCCGCGCGCAAGGAACTGCTGGCCCTGTGCGGCCTGGGCGTGGCGGTGTTGCTGGTGGGGTTGGTTGTCTTTGGCCGCGACGCCAAGATGCTCACCTACACCGCGCTGGTGCTGGCCCAGGGCTCGCTGGTCTGGTGGGTGCGAGGCAGATAGGTCGGCCCCCCGCCGCGCTGCGCGCGACCCCCTCCAGGGGGCGACACCAGCCGTCTGGCGGAGCCAGCCCGGCGGTGTCTCTGGAAGATTCACCTCGCGCGAAGGATGTGCGCTTTGACGGCGCGGACCGTGGCGGTGACCGCGCCTCAGACCGGTGAAAGCCGGTCCACCGCGTCGGTGATGATGCCGTCTATGCCCCAGGCCTCCAGCCGTGCCACGTCGGCCGGCTCGTTGACGGTGTAGGCCAGGGTGCGCAGGCCGGCCTGCCGGGCGCGGGCCATGGCCTCGGCGGTCCAGTGTTCGTGGTCGCAGATGACAGCCACACAGCCCAGGCCCAGCGCGGTGTCCAGCCAGCCTTCGCACAAGGTTTCCAGCAGCAGGCCGCGCGGCAACGCTGGAGCGGTCTGGCGCGCGCCGGCCAGGGCTTCGGGTTCGAAGGAGCTGAGCAGCGGGGGCGCGCCGCTGGCGCCAGCCCACAGGCGCAGGGCTTCGCGCCCGACCGCTTCACCGGTCACATAGGCTAGGCCGGGGCTGGGCTTGATTTCGATGTTGAGGTCAAACCGGTTGGCCAGGCAGTGGCGGGCCACGGCGTCGAGCGTGGCGGGCGGCTCACCGGCATGGGTGCGCGAATGCCAGCCGCCGGCGTCCAGCCGGCTCAACGCCGCCCAGGGCAGGGCGCCGCCCAGACCCTGCCCGCTGGTGGTGCGTTCCAGCGTGTCGTCGTGCAGCAGGAACAGCACGCCATCGGCGCTGAGCTTGGCGTCGCACTCGAACATGCGGTAGCCGTGCTGTGCGCCCAGGCGGAAGGCGGCCAGCGTGTTCTCGGGGGCCAGCTGGCCGGCACCGCGGTGGGCGATCCAGCGGGGGTAGGGCCAGTGGGGCAGGTCTGCAGGGGCTGGTTTCATGGCGGGTGCGGGGGGTTTTCGAGCAGTGTGCCAGTACCCGCCGCGGGGGTGTGTGAATGGGGGGTGCGGTACCATCCAAGGCTCAGCTTTTCCTGCTGAACTCCGCTGCACATGAACGCTCCCACGCCGCTCCCGCTCCTGGAAACCGCCGCCGACGAATCGCCCCGTTTGCGCGAAATTCCCTACAACTACACCTCTTTTTCGGACCGGGAGATCGTCCTGCGCTTGCTCGGCTCCCATGCCTGGGACCTGCTGGACGAATTGCGCGGCGAGCGCCGCACCGGCCGTTCGGCCCGCATGCTGTACGAGGTGCTGGGCGACATCTGGGTCGTGCAGCGCAACCCCTACCTGCAGGACGACCTGCTGGACAACCCCAAGCGCCGCGCCGCGCTGGTCGACGCGCTGCACCAC
>NZ_JBPCSJ010000309.1:0-5215 GCF_051007235.1 Hydrogenophaga sp.
TCAGTGGGTAGGGACCAGGAAGTCCTGGCTGATGCGGCCACCCAACTCATTGACCCGGTCCAGGAACTGCGTAAGGAAGGCGTGCAGGCCGGTGGACAGGATCTCGTCGATGCGGGCGTACTGCAGGTCTGCCTTGAGCTTGCCGGCGCGGCGCTGGGTTTCGCCTGAGATGTCGTTGGCCACCACGGCCAGGTTGGCCACCACCTCGTTCATGCTGGCGGCCAGGCTGCGCGGCATGTCGGGGCGCAGGATCAGCAGTTCGGCCACGCGCTCGGGCGTGATGACGTCGCGGTAGACCTTGCGGTAGACCTCGAAGCCGGAGACCGAGCGCAGGATCGCGCTCCAGTGGTAGAAGTCGTACTCCTGATCCTCGGCGCTGGCGGCGCCGAAGAAGTCGCTCTGCACCGCGTGGAACTTCACGTCCAGCAGACGCGCCGTGTTGTCGGACCGCTCCAGGAAGGAGCCCATGCGGTAGAAGTGGAAGGCCTCGTCCTGCAGCATGGTGCCCACGGCCACGCCGCGCGAGAGGTGCGAGCGGTGCTTGACCCATTCGAAGAAGGCGCCCGGATCGCGTTCGAAGTCCTTGGACTTGAGGTAACCCGCCAGCTTGAGCCAGGTGGCGTTCTGCGTTTCCCACAGCTCGGTGGTCAGCGCGCCGCGCACGGCCCGCGCGTTCTCGCGTGCCGCGCGCAGGCAGGACACGATGCTCGACGGGTTGGACTCGTCGCGCACCATGAAGTCCATGACGTTGCGCGAGGTGATGTCCTGGCCGTACTTGGCGGTGTAGCTGGGCATCAGCTCGCTGATCGACAGCAGACCCTGCCAGCCGACCTGCGCCACAGCGGCGGACTGCGGCAGCAGCGAGGTCTGGTAGTTCACATCGAGCATGCGCGCGGTGTTCTCGGCCCGCTCGGTGTAGCGGGACATCCAGAAAAGGTGGTCGGCGGTACGTGACAGCATTTCAAACACTCCAGCAGTTTCCAAACGCGACACGAACGAAGTGTCTGTGTCGAGAGGCACCGAGGAACCGGCTTCGCCGGGCCTCAGGTGCCGCCCCCCTTTCCAAGGGGGGAGACGCCGCAGGCGGCGCGGGGGGTTATTCGAGTATCCAGGTGTCTTTGGTGCCGCCGCCTTGCGAGGAATTCACCACTAGAGAGCCTTCCTTGAGCGCCACGCGCGTCAGGCCGCCGGGCACCATCTGCACCGTCTTGCCGCTGAGCACGAAGGGCCGCAGGTCGATGTGGCGCGGCGCGATGCCGCTCTCCACATAGGTCGGGCAGGTCGAGAGGCTGAGCGTGGGCTGGGCGATGTAGCCGTCGGGCTTGGCCTTGACCACGGCGCGGAACTCGTCGACCTCGGCCTTGGTGGAGGCCGGGCCGACCAGCATGCCGTAGCCACCGGCGCCATGCACCCCCTTGACCACCAGCTCGTGCATGTTGTCGAGCATGTACTTGAGGTCGTCCGGGTTGCGGCCCATGAAGGTGGGCACGTTGTTGAGGATCGGTTTTTCGCCCAGGTAGAACTCGATCATCTTGGGCACGTAGGGGTAGATGGACTTGTCGTCTGCGATGCCGGTGCCCACCGCGTTGCAGATGGTCACGTTGCCGCTGCGGTACACGCCCAGCAGGCCGGCGCAGCCCAGGGTGGACGTGGGGCGGAACACCAGCGGGTCGAGGAAGTCGTCGTCCACGCGGCGGTAGATCACGTCCACGCGCTTGGGGCCCTTGGTGGTGCGCATGTAGACGAAGTTGTCCTTGACGAACAGGTCCTGGCCTTCGACCAGTTCCACGCCCATCTGCTGGGCCAGGAAAGCGTGTTCGAAGTAGGCGCTGTTGTACATGCCCGGCGTGAGCACCACCACCGTGGGCTCGGCCGTGGTGGCCGGGCTGACGGCGCGCAGGGTCTCCAGCAGCAGGTCGGGGTAATGCGCCACCGGGGCCACGCGGTTCTGGCCGAACAGGTCGGGGAAGAGCCGCATCATCATCTTGCGGTCTTCGAGCATGTAGCTCACGCCGCTGGGCACGCGCAGGTTGTCTTCGAGCACGTAGTACTCGCCTTCGCCTTTGGCGTTGGGCGCGCGCACGATGTCCACACCCGAGATGTGCGAGTACACGCCGCCGGGCACGTCCACGCCCATCATCTCGGGGCGGACCTGCGCGTTCTGCAGGATCTGGTCGGCCGGCACGTGGCCCGCCTTGATGATTTCCTGGTCGTGGTAGATGTCGTGGATGAAGCGGTTGAGCGCGGTCACACGCTGCACCAGGCCGGCCTGCATGCTCTTCCACTCGTGCGCGGGAATGATGCGCGGGATCAGGTCGAAGGGGATCAGGCGTTCGGTGCCGGCGCCGTCTTCGTCCTTGGCGCCGTACACCGCGAAGGTGATGCCGACGCGGCGGAAGATCATTTCCGCCTCTTCCCTTCGGGCTGCCATCACTTCGGGCGGCTGCTGCGCGAGCCAGTTGGCGTAGGCCTGGTAGTGGGCCCGCACCTCGCTGGGCGAGGCATTCATTTCATCAAACATCGGTCGGCTCATGGGCGGTTCACTCCTGACGACAGGATAGCAAGGAGTGGGCCAGGGTTGTTCAACCTGGCCCCAAAGCGGTGCAAAGAAAACGGCGCCGGCCAGGCCCGAGCGCGGTCATTCGGGCGCCGGTTCGGACGCCGGCTGCTCGCTGGTTGCCCCGACATCGGCCTCCGCATCGCCCGGCACGCCCAGGTCGGCACCACGGTGGTGCCAGTAACGCCGATCCGCCGCGCGCTCGCAGCGCACCGTTTCGGGCACCTCGCTGCGCCAGGTGGCCGCACCACACTGGGGCGTATTCACCCAGGTCAGGCTCCGTTCGCGGTAGCGCTGCAGCACCACCGGCGCCGGGTGGTGGAAGCGGTTGCGGTAGCCCGACTGGATCAGCACCACCGAGGGCCGCAGCGTGTTGAGCAGCACCGGGCTGCTGGAACTGGCGCTGCCGTGGTGCGGCGCCAGCAGCACATCGGCCCGCAGGTCGGGCCGGGCCAGCGCCAGGCGGGTTTCGCGCTCGGCGTCCAGGTCGCCACTGAGCCACACGCCGCGCCGGCCGTTGTCCACCCGCAGCACGCAGGACATGGCGTTGCTGGGCAACACGCCCGAGCCGTCGGGGCGGATGAGGTCGGGCGTGGGGTGAAGCACCTCGAAGCGCACACCGTCCCAGGTCCACGACTGCCCGGCGGCGCAACGCCGCGCCGGATCGGCATCGAAAGACGACAGCCAGCGCGCCTGCGGCCAGGCGGCGCGCACGGCGTCGGCGCCGCCAGCGTGGTCGCTGTCGCGGTGGCTGATGACCACCGTGTCGGGCGCCTCGCCCAGGGCGCGCAGCAGCGGCACCACCACGCGCTGGCCGGCGTCGCTCTCGGTCCCGTAGCGCGGGCCGGCGTCGTACAGCAGGCTGTGCTGAGCGGTGCGCAGCAGCACAGCGCTGCCCTGCCCCACGTCGATGGCCATGACCTCGAATTCGCCCACCGCCGGCCGCGCCGGCAGCCAGGCGAACACTGGCCACACCAGCAGCAGCCCGGCCGAGCGCAGCGTCCACGGCAGGCGCAGCACCAGCAGCACGCCGCCCAGTGCGGCGAGCGCGGCCAGCGGCAGCGGTGGGATGGGGCTGAACACCGCCGCCCAGCCCCACTGCGCCAGCCAGGCCAGCCAGCCGTTCAGCGCCTGCACCGCCAGCGCGGCCGCGTCCCATAACAGGGGCAGCGCCACACCCAGCAGAGCCAGCGGCGTGACCAGCAGCGTCACCCAGGGAATGGCCAGCAGGTTGGCCACCAGCCCCACCACCGACAGCTGGCCGAACAGCAGCAGCGACAGCGGCGCCAGCGCCACCGTGACCACCACCTGCTCGCGCCACTGGCCCCAGGCGGCACGCGCCAGGCGCTGGCCGCGTGACACCGCCTCGCCCGCCGCGGGCCGTGCCTCGCGCCCGGCGGGATCGGTGGCAAACAGGATGCCGACCGCCACAAAGCTCAACCAGAAGCCCGGCTGCAGCAGCGCCCACGGGTCCAGCGCCAGCACCGCCGCCATGGCCAGCCCCCACAGCGGCGGCCAGGGCCACTGCCGCCCCAGCAGGCGCAGGCCCACCACCAGGCCCAGCATCAGCACCGTGCGTTGCGAGGGCACGCCCCAGCCCGAAAACAGGGCGTACAACGTGGCCAGCAGCACGCCCCCCAGCCCCGCCGCCACCGGCAGGGGCACCGCCAGCAGCAGCCGCGGCCAGGGCCGGGCCAGGCGGCGCCAGAGCGCGCCGATCAGCCGCGTGGCCAGCCAGGCGAACAGGGTCACGTGCAGACCCGAGATGCTCATGAGGTGGGCGACGCCCGTGGTGCGGAACAGCGCCCAGTCGCTGCTGTCGATGGCGCTCTGGTCGCCCACCACCAGGGCGGCCAGCACACCGGCGCTGCGCGGGTCGGCCACGCGCTCGCGGATGCGTTCGCTCACCGCCTGGCGCGCGGCTTCCAACCCCCAGCCCGCAGGCTCCAGCCGCTGCGGCGCCGGGTCGCGCGGGCCGTTGCGCACATAGCCGGTGGCGCCGATGCCGTTTTCCCACAGCCAGCGCTCGCGGTCGAAGCCGTGCGGGTTGGATGCACCGTGCGGGCTGCGCAGGCGCACCGTCAGGCGCCAGCGTTCACCGGCGCGGGGCGGGGGCCCGTCGGCCGCCGCGCCACGCAGGTACCAGCCCAGTTGCAGGCGCTGGGGCAGCGGCACCGCCTGCCCCAGCCGCTGGGCCTGATCGACCTCGAAGACAAAGCGCCAGCCGTCGGCACTGCGCTGCGGCAGCTCGGCCACCTGGCCGCTGACCTCAACGTCCAGGCCCTGCAAAGCCGGGTCCAGCGCCTGGTTGGCGAACTGCGCCGCCCGCCAGCCGGTGAACCCGCCACCGGCCAGGGCGCCGGCCAGCAGCACGGTGACCCACCCGAGACGGCGGGACACCAGGCACAGGGCCAGCTGCACCAGGGCGGCGGCCAGCAGCGCCGCGTAGGCACCGGCCGGCCACAACACCGCCTGCTGCAGCTGCAGGGCCACGCCCAGCACCCAGCCGGGCCACAGGGCCAGCAGCCGGCCCGCCAGGCTCACGGCCATCGCGCCGGTCGTCCGGCGCCCGGTCTGTCATCAAGCTGTGGCGCGGCTCTTGCTAGCATGGGTGCCAGCACGCCGTGCGCCTGTGCGCCCGCGTTGTCATCGTTGTTC
>NZ_JBPCSJ010000310.1:0-2601 GCF_051007235.1 Hydrogenophaga sp.
CGCGTGGTGGGTCAGCAAAAGCAGGCCTGGCTGAAGGCGGGCACCCAGGTGTTCGGCTGGGAAGCGGTGGACGAAAGCCTGGACCCGGTGCAGGACCGCCGCGGCCTGGCGGTGGACCTGGGCCACCCGGCGCTCAACGCCCTGGCCCCCAGCCAGCGCGCGGTGCGCACCGCGGGGAGCGCCCGCCTGGCCGGCGCCCGGGTGGCGGTCAACGAAGACGTGCAACCCCTGTTCAAGGCCCCGCCAGCAGTGGCCGACGGCGTCGCGCGCACCCTGCTGTTCGGCACGCTGCGCCTGGCGTCTGGCGAGCTGACCGAACGCGCCGCCACGCCGCCCGTGTTCGGCAGCACCGCCCAGGAACGCCAGCAACTGGCCGACGACCTGGTGGTCTACCTGCGCCAGGGCGGTGCCCGCAGCCTGCCCGTGCCGGCCCGCCGCAGCTTCACCACCGAACAATGGACTGCGGCTGCGCAGGAACGCGCCAGCGCGCTCAGCCACGCCGAATACCTGGCGCTGGACCGGCAGCTGGGCGCCCTGCTGCTGCAACTGGGCAATCAGTTCAACGCCTTTGGCACGGGCTCCGGCCCGGCCGCGCTGCAGGCCGCGCTGCGCCAGCTGCAAGTGGAAACCGATGTGCGTAACAGCCAGGGCCAAGTCGTGCGCACCGACCGCAGCAGCGCGTATGACTTCCTGCTGCGCGCCAAGGCCGTGATGCTGGACGCGCTGCCCGGCGCCAGCCTCTCCATGCCCGACCGCTGGGGCGCGGTCAGCGCCGACGCGGCGCAGGCCATTTTCGACGCCACGCTGCTGTGCCTGCAGCAGCGCTTTGCGCAGGTGCTGCCCGCGCGTGGCCGTTTCGAGGCCGACGGCTCAGGCGTGGAGGCGCGCTACGTGGTGCGCGCCTTCGTGCGGCTCAAGCCCGAACACCCCGGCTGCCCGGGTCAACTGGTGTGGTCCGACTACAGCGAGCCATTCAGCATCGCGCCCTGGTTCGAGTCGTCGGGCGCACCGGTGCCGGTGATCGCCCTGCCCGACCTGATGGACCGCGCCCAGCTCGCCCGCGTGCGGCCCACCGTGGCTTTTTCGCTGCCGCCCAAGCTGGCTGCTCTGCTGCGCACCGACCCCAAGGACCTGCGCGACGGCAAGGGCGACAGCGGCAACGGCCTGGGGCTGGGGTGGATCTGCAGCTTCTCGCTGCCCATCATCACGCTGTGCGCCTTCATCGTGCTGAACATCTTTTTGCAGCTGTTCAACCTGATCTTCTGGTGGCTGCCGTTCCTGAAGATCTGCATCCCCATCCCCAAGGCCAAGGAGTAGCGCATGGCCCCCGACCTCAACACCACCGAACCCCTGGGCTGGCCGCTGCTGCCGGTGCCCGACGCCAACGGCCAGCTGCACTACCCGGGCCTGGCGCAGAGCGTGCGCGAACAGATCCAGGTGCTGCTATCCACCCGCCCGGGCGAACAGCTCATGCACCCCGGCTTTGGCGCCGGGCTGGAAAACCTGCTGACCGAACCCAACACGGTGGCCACCCGCAGCCGTATCAAGGAACTGGTGGGCGACGCGCTCCAGCGCTGGGAGGACCGCATCGTGGTGGACGGCATCGCGGTGGACCCGGTGAGCGACGCCGCCACCGGGGTGGCGGATGGCGTGCGGGTGGAGATCGCCTACCGCCTGCTGCGCACCGGTGCCCCCGCCCGCGTGGGCCTGACGCTGGTGATGGAGGCACGCAGTGCCCATTAAGCCCCCCGCCCTTGACGACCGCAGCTACGACGACCTGGTCGCCGAACTGCTGGCGCGCATCCCGGCCCACACGCCGGAATGGACGCACCCGCGCCCCGGCGACCCGGGCCGCACGCTGATCGACCTGTTCGCCTGGCTGGGCGACACCATCCTCTACCGCGCCAACCTCATCCCCGAACGCCAGCGCCTGGCCTACCTGCGCCTGCTGGGCATGCCGCTCAAGCCGGCCGCCGCGGCGCGCGGGCTGGTGGCGCTGCAGGTCAAGGCCGACAAGCAGGTCGTGGCCCTGCCGGTGCCGCCCGGTGCCGCCATCGACAAACCCCTGCCGTTTGCCACCCTGGGCTACTGCACCGCCTACCCGCTGACCGGCAGCGCCTATGTGCGGCGCAAGCTCACGGCCGGCGAGCAGGCCGAATTCCATGCGCTGCTGCCCGACCTGCAAGCCGTCTACCAGGGCGTCGAAGGCACGCCCACCGGCTACGTCACCACGCCGGTGTTTGCGCCCGGGCAGGACCTGAGCCTGGGAGTGGACATCCTGCAGACCACGGTGGACGGCGCGCTGTGGATCGCGCTGCTGGCGCCCAGTGCCGCGCAGCGCCAGCAGGCCCTGCAGACCCTGGGTGCCGACGTGCCCGGCGGCTCGCGCGCGCTCAACGTGGGCCTGGTGCCGGCGCTGGACCTGCCCGAGGGCAGCGACGCCCTGGACGAGGCCGCCATCAGCACCCGTGCGCCCCTGCCGCTGCGCTGGGACATGAGCACCGGCAGCGACGCCCGCACGCCCGAGGTGCCCGACATGCTGGCGCTGGACGTGCTGGAAGACGGCACCCACGGCCTGCGCCAGGCCGGCGTGCTGCGCCT
>NZ_JBPCSJ010000311.1:0-7240 GCF_051007235.1 Hydrogenophaga sp.
GACCAGCTGCTCGCCAAAGCGCTCGTTCAGGTCGGCCGTCAGGCGCGCCGCATCCTTCTTGCCGTCGGACGACCTGTAGCTGATGAAGATGCGGTTCATGGCGGGCTCGCCCGTTCAGCCTCAACCTGGGTTCACCCCGTGCGGCCAGCCGCCCAGGTGTCCAGCCGCGCCTGCAGCTGTCGGGCAGCGCGGCCCTCGGCGTCCTGGCCGTCCAGCCAGGGTCGCAGCACAAAGCCCGCCTGGTCGGCCACCGACGCCCACATCCACGCCGTGCCGGCGCGCTGGTGCAGGTCGTCGTACACCGCCAGCACGGCCGGCAGCTGCCGCGCCAGTTGCCCGCTGGCCAGCGCCTCCAGCGTGGCCAGCTCGGGTAGGCCGACCACGCTCCAGAAATCGGGCGCATCGCGACGCCGGGTTTCCAGCGCCTGGCGGATGTCGGCCACGTCGTGCGCATCAAAGCCTCCCCAACCCGCTGTGCCGGTGTGGGCCAGCAGCTCGGCGGCCAGGCGGTTGAGCGCGGGGTAGAACCAGTCGGGCGATCCGGCGCCGCGCGCCAGCGCCTCGGCCTGCCGGTAGTGCGTGGCCATCTGCTGCACTGCTTGCGCCGCGGCAGGGGCCTGGCTTGCCGCCAGCTCCAGCCGGTGCAGGCGCTTGTAGGCCGAGCCCAGCAGACTCTTGCGTTCCAATGTCGGGCTCACGGTCACCAGGGCTTGCAGCATGGCGATGGCGGTCTGGATGTCGGCGCGCCCTTGCGCGAGGCGGGCCGCCAGGCCGGTGTCTTTTGTCCCGCCACGGCGCGCCGGGTCCACCCGCTCCCAGGCCAGGCGGGCCAGCAGGTTGGCCAGCTGTTCGCTGCTCTTGACCGAGGCGCTGCCGTCGTTGGCGGCCACCGCACGGCGGTACCAGCGCACCGCGTTGTCCAGGTCGCGCGCCGCGGCGCAGGCCACGCCAAAGGCTTCGGCCACCGCGCCCATGCCGCCCCAGTCCACCTCGAAGCGCGCTTCCAGGTGGCGGATCTTTTCGCGCTGCCGTGCGTCCGGCGCGCCCTGCGTGGTGCTTTCCACCGCCAGGGTTTCCAGCGCCAGCGTCAGCGCCACCGGCGAGGCGATGCCCGCGTAGTCGGCGCCCACCGGTTTGGGCACGCGGTTGGCGTCGCGCTGGTCGGGTTGCCACACCCATTCCGGGTCGCCATAGCACTGGTAGGCGGCCCAGGTGTTGCCCAGCGGGCTGGCTTCCCAGGCGGCCACGCGGGCGGTGTGCACCGCGTCCATGAAACGCTCGCCGCGCAGCAGGGCCTGGTAGAAGGCGCTGGCAAAGCGGTTGGCCGCGTCGTCTTCCACCGCCCAGCCGGCGGCCACCACGCAGCGCACGCCGATGCGGATCAGCTGCTTGGCCACGCCCGCCGCGAAGGCCGCGCGGTCGTAGCCCTGCAGCAGCTGGCGCGGGTCGGCCGCCAGGTGGCAGCAGTTGAGGAACACCAGCTCGGGCACCACGCGCATGGCCTCCACCTCGCGCGGGCCGAGGAAGGTGCCGTCGCTGAGCACCACGCCACGCATCTGCGGGGGCTGACCGTCTTCGATCAGTTCCGGTTCGCCATGGCCGGCGATGTGCACGATGCGGTAGGGCCGCGCCAGCAAGGCGTTGATCACGCTGGCCGCGTCCGCCCCGGGCAGGCCCTCTTCGCTGATCAGCGTGTGCACGCGCTCGGCGCTCAGCCCGGTGGGGCCCACCAGCGCCTCGGCCACCGCCAGGGCTTCGCTGCGCGCGGCGGGCAGCGGTGGGTAGAGCGTGGTGTCACATGCCGGCTCGCCGATCACCAGCACCGCGTCTTCGGCGCGCGCGTCGCTCACCTGCGCGCGGAACTGCACCGTGCGCAGCTTGCGCAGCAGCCGGTTGCGGATGGCCCAGGGTTTGCGCGCTTCGCCGCGGCCGTCGCTGGGGGCGTCCAGCAGTTCCCACGGGATGCCGGCGGTGCCGTCGTTGAGTTCGAGCAGCAGCTCGCTGCTGCCGCGCAGGCTGGTTTCCATCTCCACCGGCACCAGCAGCTGGAACAGGGTGCGGCCGATCTGCGGGTCGCGGTTGGCGTCGTTGCTGGCGCGGCGCACCAGCTCGCTCACCAGCCGGGCCTGGGTGGGCTGCACCCGCGCTTCGGAGCGGGCGCGCTGCGTGTCCAGCGTGTAGGTGATGGTGGGCTCGCCGGCCTCGTTTTTTTCGGAGATCGCGCTGATGAAGTCGTGCCCGGTGCCGCGGTAGCCGGCCTCCAGCGGCCGGCGCAGCGGGCCGACGCCGGACAGCACCGTGGGCGTGAGGCTGAACTGCTCGGGTGCGGCCTGTGCCAGCAGCTGCAGCGCGCCCCAGGCTTCGGTGGCGCGGTCCAGGTAGAGCTCGATCAGGTGCAGGTGCGCCACCGTGGGCCAGCCGCCGGCTTCGAGCTTTTCATTGGCCTCGCGCACGCCCTGCGCCAGCGCGTGCGCCGAGGCGCCCACGTTCACGCCGATGCCGCCGCTGCCGATCAGCGTGGCGGTCAGCTCGAAGGTGGTCTGGCCCTGGCCGGGCACTTCGGCCACGCGCTGCGCCCAGGCCAGCGTGGCCTGGCGCACGGTGTGCACCAGGTCGGCGCTGTTGAGCTTGCCTTCTTCACCCAGCCCGACCACCACCACGTTAGCCGGGCGGGGCAGGGCCAGCGGGCTGTCTGGGTCCTGTCGGTGGTTGATGAAGAACTGGTGCGAGCCCGGGGCCTCGGGGTACAGGCCCAGGGCGAGCGAGGCGCTCATGGCGCCGCCGATGAAGCGGTCCACCACCGCTTCGGTGCCGGTGAGGGTGGAGGCGCCGTAGTGGCCCACCATCAAGGTCTTGCTGACGAACTTGAGGTTACCGTTGTGCACGCTCAGCCGCAGCGCGGTGCCGGCGCCGCGGGCAGTGGCGGGCGGGGGCTCGTCAGCATCCAGGTGGAACACGTCCATCAGGTCGACGGGGGGGCGCAGACCAGCGGTGCGTTCGCGCGCCGGTCGGCTGCGCACCAGCGCGGGGGTACCCGGTGCGCCGCGCGTGGTGGCCAGGGGCTTGAGGCGTTCGGTGTCGCCCAGGCTGAGCAGGTCGCGGTAGGCCTCGAAGGCGTTGTCCGCGTCGGCCAGGTCGCCGTGTTCGCAGTCCAGCGTCCAGGTCTTCACGCCGGGCAGCAGGGCGCTGTCGCGGGTGACGCGGCCGTCGCCGTCGTCGGGCGCGTCCAGGTAGAACAGGCCTTCGCGGGCGTTGAGTTCAAAGCCCGCCGGTGTGAAGCGGGCCTTGCCCACCACCAGCAGCAGGCGGTCGGCAAAGGCCTTGAGGGCCTCGTCGCGCTGGGCATCGAGCCGGCGGCGCAGGGCCACGGCCTGGTCCAGCACCGCCTGGGTCGGTACGCCCCAGCGGTAGACGCTGCGTTGCACTTCTTCGGTGTGCCAGCGGTTGGCATCGTCGAGCAGCTGCGCGTCCTGCTCGGCCAGCGCCCGCCAGCGTTCGCTGCGGTGCAGGCCCAGGTTCGGGTCCAGCAGGCCGGCCTGCAGCTGGATGAAGCCGGGCATGTCGGCCATGAGCTGGCGCGCCTGCCGGTCGCGAAACGGCAGGCCAAAGGCCGCCAGCGCGTTGCCAAAACTGTCGTCGCCCGAAAGCACCTGCATGGGCGCGAACGAGCCGCCGTTGGGCGTGCCCAGCATCAGCAGGCGCGAGCCGCTGCGCTGCAGCCAGCGCTGCCACACCTGGGGCTGCTCCAGCTGCACCGTGCGCGCCACCAGTCCGCCCATGGAGTGCGCTAGCAGGTGCACCGGCTGGCCGGTGGCGTCGCGGGCGCTCAGGGCCTGGTCCAGCACGCCGGCCAGGCGCCGCGCCTCCTGCTCGATCGGGCGGCGCCAGTCGAAGTAAAACTCGATCACCTCATGCGTGGTCGACAGGAAGTCGGCAAGATCGTCGTAGCTGCGGCCCATGGCGCCATCGGGCTGCACGTTGGTGGCGTCTGGGCGCCAGGCCAGCCGGTCGAGCCCGCTGAGGATGCGCAGGCTCAGCCACACGCGTTTGCCGTCCACCGCCAGGTGGCTGCCCAGGATGCCGGGGATCAGGATCACCGCCGGGCGGTCGGCCGCGGGCTGTGCGTCGTGTGCACGCGGGGCGCCGCGCAGGCCGTCGGCCGAACTGCCGGCCCACGACATGGGGCCGATCGGGCGGTAACCGGCGGGCAGCTCCTGCGTCAGGCCGTTGCACACCGCTTCGGCGGTGCGCGGGTTGCTGAAGTAGGCGAAGTGGGTGACGCCGCCGCCCTGGTCGAGCACGAAGCTGGCCGCCGCGTGACCGCCGGACGGCGCCCGCGGTGCGCCGCCGTACATCGAACGGGTCTGCACCACCAGATCGTTGTCGGTCCAGTAGAAGGCGTCGGCCAGCAGGGTCTTGACCCAGGACATGACCGAGTCGCCTTCGATGTCGCCCGCCACCACGCGCAGCTGGCCGGGCAGGGGGGCATCGGCGCTGTGCAGCCACTGCACCAGCGGGCTGTCGGGCACCATGGATTCCAGGCCCGGCAGCAGGCTCGGGTCGGTGCGCTGGCTGGCCACCGCGCCAATGAAGTCCAGCAGCGCCGGCGCCACCGGGATGGCCGCCAGCTCCAGCGACCACTTGAGCACCGACACATAAGCGTCCAGCCGTTTGGAAGCGAGCAGGGTGCCGCGCGCCGGGCAGGCCACGCGCACCATGCGTTGCACGCGGATGTCACGGCCCCGCACCGCGTCGGCCAGGTCGCGCAGCGCCTTGTACTGGTCTTTGTAGGCCGGGTCTTTGAACGCGCTCAGCTCGGCGGGGTCGAGATCGG
Organism: Hydrogenophaga sp.; assembly: GCF_051007235.1. Classification (GTDB taxonomy): domain Bacteria; phylum Pseudomonadota; class Gammaproteobacteria; order Burkholderiales; family Burkholderiaceae_C; genus Hydrogenophaga. Next base: position 4,835 of record NZ_JBPCSJ010000311.1, read on the forward strand.
GCTGGGCGCACACGCGGGCCAGCACCTCTGCCACCAGACCGCCGCGCGAATGGGTGAGCAGGTGCACGCGTGCGCCGTCGGGCAGTTTTTTCGCCAGCAGCAGCGCGTTTTCGATCGGGCTGGCCATCAGCGTGGGGTGGTCCAGGCCGTACACCCGGCCGCCGTAGTGGGCGAACAGTTCGCGCACCTTCTGCGGGTGTTGCTGCCAGAGCTTGCCGAAGGTGCCGTGCGTTTCCGAGAAGGTGCCGTGCAGCAGCACCAGCAGGGGCGCGCCCGGAGCGGCGGGCGGGATGCGGTCGAGCTTCTGTCCGCTGCCCTTGAGCGGCGCGTTCAGCCCCTCGGCGCGCAGCGCGTACACCCCCGCGTCCACCTGGCCGTCAAAGCGCTCACCCAGCTTGCGGGCCGTGAGCTGCGCGGCCGGTTCGGTGAACAGGCCGGTGACGATCTCGATGCCGGTGAGCAGCGCCTGCCCCCGCCGCCCGCGCGATGCGCCGCCGCGCGTGCTGCCCGACGGCTCCACGCTTTGCCAGAGCAGTTGGGCCGGCACCTCGACCGTGCCGGGCGCGGCTGCACCGCGCGTGGCCGGCCGGCTGGCGTTGCCCGCCTGGGCCAGCATCAGGTCGCGTGCGGTGTCGGGGTGCAGCAGCAGTGACGGGCCGTTGCTGATGTGCAGCAAGACCGCGTCCTGCCCGGGGCGGGCCACCAGGCGCACCACGGTGTTGCCGCTGCTGCGGCGCGCACCCAGTTGCACTTTTTGCAGCACCTGACCGCGCCCGCCGAAGCCACCACCGACGGTCGTGGGCGCAGGCCCTCCGCGCGTGGCCGGTGCCACCGGCAGGGCCTGCCCCTGCACCGTGAAGGTGATGGGCTGAGCAGAGGTTTTGTGTTCCATGGTTCAGCCGCTTTCTGCTGGTGGCCCGGTCGCCGGGTGGTGGGGGCTGGGTTCAGCGTGGGCTGGCGGTCTTGCGGGCCGCCGGGCGAGTGGTCTTCTTCGCCGGGGCTTTGCGGGGTGCAGCGGCTGTCTTGGTCGCGGTGCTGCGTACTGTCTTCGCGGGCGGCGTGGCGCGGGTGCGTCGCGCCGGTGCGGGTGCAGTGCTGCGCTCGGCGCGCGAGAGCACGGCCGGCCCGCTGCGGCTGGCGGGCGCGCGCGTCACAAAGTCGTTGCTGACCCAGCCTTCCAGGTCGGTCACGCCGACCACGGCCACCAGGCTCCAGCGGTCGCGCGGCTCGATCAGCAGCAGCTCGGCGCCCTGTTTGAGCGCGGGCGCGACCACCGGGAATTCGGCCCCCGGGCCGCTGCGGATGTTGAGCTTGCTGGCGGTGACCAGCAGGCGCGGCTGCACGTCGCCACCACGGCCCAGGGCGCGGGCGCGCACCGCGGCCAGCGGGAAGGCCGGGCCCGGGTCGGTCTTGCGGCCGCGGGCAATGTCTTCATGGCCCAGCACGTCGTCCAGCCGGTAGTGCGCCACCAGCAGTTCGCACAGTTCCAGCGCGCGGGCGATCTGCGCTTCGGTGTAGGCGTGCCAGGGCTGCGCGCCACCGCCGTGGCGGTGCGCGGCGACCAGCACCTCGTTTTCAGGGTAGGCCTTGCCGAACCACGAGACGAAGCGCTCGCCCTCGCGGTGCAGCAGGCCGGCGTTGTCCATTTCGATGCCGATGGCGTGGTGGTTCAACCCGTTCAGCCCGTTCCACTGGCTCACGCCCGCGTGCCAGGTCACCTGGTTGAGCGGGGCCAGCTGAACGATGCGCCCGTCGCGCCCCAGCACGATGTGCGCCGACGCATTGCCCTGGGGTTTTTGCGTGCACAGCGACTCCACCGAACTCTCCAGATTGCGCCCGGCGGTGTAGTGCAGCACCACGAAGCGCGGCGCCAGCGCACCGCCCACGTTGGGTGTGGGGCGGAAGCTGACGTTGTCGCCGACGAGCCGGTGGTTCTGGATGCTCAGCATGGAATCCTCCTGACGGTGTGCGGCGGCGCCCCCGCCGCGGGTGGGGTCTGCGCCTGGATCAGCGCGTGAAAGGGGTCTGCTTCAGGAACCCGGCCGCCGGGCCCAGCGTGAACAGGTTGGGCGACTGGGTAGGAGGCAGGCCGGCGCGCACCTGCGCATGGAAGACCGCGTGGCTGCCCTTGAAGGCGCCGTTGTTCCACACGCGCAGCACCTGTTCGGTGAAGGCGCCGTTGTGGTTGCCGTCCATGGAAAACTGGTTGTCCTGGCAACCGGAAACGAGGATCACCGAGGGCTCGAACTGCTTGACGATGGCGGTCAGCCGAGTGCTGACGGCCACCTGGGCGATGGCGGTGTCCGGGTCGGTCACGCGTCCGCCAGCGGTCTTGGCAATGTCCGCCTGGAGCTTGTCGTACCAGGCCTTGTGCGCGTTGTAGACCCGCATGCCCACGGCCGGCGG
>NZ_JBPCSJ010000312.1:0-16549 GCF_051007235.1 Hydrogenophaga sp.
CTGCAGCGCCACGCCAGCGCGGCGCCCGGCGCCATCACCGTGACGGTGCCGGTGCTGCGCAGCATCACCGGCGCCGTGCGCCCGGTGGCGCGCTACCTGCTGACCCTGCCGCACCGGCACGAGCCCATGGACGTGTGCGCCGTGGAACCGCTGCCCGGCTGAACACCCCAGGCCCCGCTGTGACCGATACCCTGCCCAAGTCCCGCCGGCGCCTCTCGCTCGGCCCCGCCCTCATCGCCGCCCTGGTGCTGGCCGCCTTGGTGCCGGCGCTGCTGGTGTCGTGGCTGCTGTCGTCCAACAGCTCGCGGGCCATCGAAACCCTGGCCGAAAGCGCCATGAGCCAGGCCGCCCACCGGGTGGACGTGGGCGCCCTGGCCCACCTGGGCGAGTCGCACACCGTGGTCAACGCGCTGGTGCCGCCGTTCGTGACCAGCGGGGCCGAGGGCGAGCGCACGCGCCGCTGGCTCAAGGACACGCCCGCCTTCGAGCTGATGGCCTACGCGCTGACACAGCAGTCGCCCAACGTGCCCTACCTCTATTTCGGCACCGAAGACGGCAGCTTCTTCGGCCTGGAGCGCGAGGACGCCGGCTTCATCGTGCGCACCATCCGCCCTGGCGAGAGTGGCCGCCGTCACTACCTCCTCAGCGCCCCGGGCGACCGCAGCCAGCTGGTCAAGACCGAAACCAAGGTCTACGACCCGCGCCAGCGCCCCTGGTACCGGCTGGCGGCCAGCACCGGCCAGCGCGTGTTCACCGATGTGTACCGCTCGGCGGTGAAGAACCAGTTCGACCTCACGCTGGCGCAGCCCATCTACGACGCGGATCAGAAAACCCTGCTGGGCGTGATGGCGGTGGACATGAGCCTGGCGCGTCTGACCGAGCTGATCCGCAGCACCCGCATCAGCGAGAACGCGGTGACCTACCTGGTGGACGCCCAGGGCCTGATGGTGGCCACCTCGGTCGACGAGGACCTCAACAAGCCCATGGGCGGCAAGTTCCAGCGCATCACGCCCGAACAGAGCAAGGACCCGCTGGTGCAGGCCTCGTACCGGCTGTTCAAGAACCGCACCAACGGCGCGGCCAGCGGCCCCGGCCTGGTGCGCCTGGAAACCCGGCCCGACTGGTTGCAGCGCCTGGGCCTGACCAACAACCGCCTGATGGCGATGCAGCGCCCCTTCGGCCAGAAGTACCAGCTGAACTGGCAACTCATCGTGGTCGCCCCGGAACAGGACTTCACGCAGCAGGTCACGCGCGCGCGTCAATGGGCGCTGGCGGCCATGGCGGGGCTGATCGGCATCAGCGCGCTGGTCGCGTTTGTGGTGGCGCGGCGGCTCTCGGGCCAGTTCCGGCTGCTCAACAGCTCGGCGCTGCGCCTGGGGTCGGGCGACGTGCCGCCGGTGCAGCAGAGCACACGTTTTCGCGAGGTGCACAACCTCTCGCAGGTGATGCACGCCAGCGCGGTCAAGCTGCAGTCCTACCACGCGGAGGTGGAACAGAAGAACGAAGCCCTGCGCGAAGCCGCGCAGCTGCTGGAAGAGCGCGTGGCGCAGCGCACCGCCGAACTGGCCGCTTCGCGCGAGGAAGCGCTGGCCGCCGTCAAGGCCAAGGCCGGTTTCCTGGCGGTGATGAGCCACGAGATCCGCACGCCGCTGCACGGCGTGGTGGGCATGAGCGAGCTGCTGGCCGAATCGCCCCTGACGCCCACACAGCAGGACCTGCTGGGCGTGCTCAAGGTCTCCAGCGACCAGCTGCTGCACGTGGTGGACGACATCCTGGACTTCTCCAAGATCGAGTCGGGCAAGCTCGAACTGGAACACGAGGCGCTGGACGTGCGGGCCACCATCGGCCAGGTGGTCGACATGGTGCGCTTCAAGGCCCGTGAAAAAGGCCTGGCACTGATGCTGGACGTGGCACCCGAGGTGCCCGCCGCCATCCGCGGCGACGTGACCCGGCTGCGCCAGGTGCTGCTGAACCTGCTGTCCAACGCCATCAAGTTCACCGAACGCGGCAAGGTGGCGCTGTCGGTGCGCGCCCAAACCGACGACGGGCAGCCGGTGCTGGCCTTCAGCGTGACCGACACCGGCGCCGGCATCGTGCCCGAACGCCTGCCCCAGCTGTTCCAGCCTTTTGCGCAGGGCGACACGTCCACCGCGCGGGTGTACGGCGGCACCGGCCTGGGCCTGATGATCTGCAAGCACCTGGTGGCGCTGATGGGCGGCGCGATCGGCGTGGAGAGCACGCCCGGCCTGGGCTCGTGTTTCCGCTTCACCGTCCGCGCCGAACCGGCCGAGCTGGCCCAGGTACCGGTGCCACGCCACACCCCCCTGCCGCACGCGGCCCGCGCCGAGCGCGTGCTGGTGGTGGACGACCACCCGGTCAACCTCAAGGTGGCGGGCGCCATGCTGCAGCGCCTGGGCTACCCGCACGCCAGTGCGTCCGACGGCACCGACGCCCTGCGGGCGATCGAGGCCGCACACGCGGCCGGCGAACCCTTTGCCGTGGTGCTGCTGGACCAGCACATGCCCCATCTGGACGGCCCGGACACGGCCCGCGCCATCGTGCAGCGCTGGGGCGCGCAGGCGCCGGTGCTGATCGGCATGTCCGCGTCCAACCTGGGGCAAGACCACGGACGCGCCCTGGACGCCGGCATGCGCGAGCACCTGCCCAAGCCGCTGGAACTTGAACACCTGGCGCGCACGCTGCAGCGGTGGTGCCCCGCACGCGCCGACGCCCTGACACCGGCCACAGCCACGGCAGCGGAACCCGCTGCACCGGCCGACGCCCCCGCCCTGGACCCGCAGCGCTGGCAGGCACTGGCCGAATACGACGACGCGCACGGCAACCTGCGGCGCGAGATCGCGGGCGATTTCCTGGCCGCGCTGACCGAACGCAGGTCGCGCCTGGAGCGCGCTGCCGCGGACGGGGACGTGGCGGCACTCGAAGAAGCGGCCCATGGGCTGCGCGGCGCCGCCGACAACCTGGGCCTGAACGCTCTCGGCGGGCTGAGCCAGCAACTGGAAGCCGCGGCCGGACAAGGCCGGATCGACCACGCGGTGCTGGAGCAGCTGCGCACGTCCAGCGCATCGGCAGTGGAGGCCTTGAACGCTGCCCTCGCCGCCCTGCCCCGCGGCTGACGCGGGTTCAGGCCCTGGCGACCGAAAGGCTCAGAGCAGTTCGGGGGTCTGCACGGTGACGATCACCGTCTGCATCGCGCTGTTGCGCTCGCGCTGGCGCAGCCACCAGAGGGCCCCCTTTTTCATCGGGCAGTCCTCTTCGTTGAGGTGCAGCAGGCGGGCGATCACCCGGCCCAGCGTGGGCTGGTGACCGACCACCACCACCGGCGACTTGCCGTGAGGCCACTGCACCAGTTCCAGCAGGGCCAGCGGGTCGCCCTCGGGCAGCAGCTCGTCGCGCAACTTGAGCTTGCGGCCCAGGGCCAGCGCGGTCTGTTCGGTGCGCTGCGCCGGGCTGGCGAAGATGCGTGCGCCGTCCGGCAGCTGGCGATCCAGCCAGGCGGCCATGCGCGCGGCCTGTTTTTCGCCGCGCGGCGTCAGCTTGCGCGCCAGGTCCAGCGCATCGCCGGGCTGGCCGTGTGCCAGGTCGGGGTGTTCCTGGGCTTCGGCGTGGCGCCAGAGGATCAGTTCCATCGCGGGTTTTCGGTGGTGCAGAGGCTGAGAGGGAATGGGGCGTGCCCGAAAGGGCACCCCAAGGCGCCGTCGGTAAGGCGCAAAGCACAGCCGTGGGTCGGGCCACGGCGCGCATTTGCAACGCGGCCGGCGGTGTTTTGGGGTGTCAAGGCGGGCATGACCGATTGCCTCTCAGCCTCTTAGCCACGGCTGCCGTAACGCGCCATCAGGTGGTTCTGCGCCGAATGCTGCGGCGTGCGCGCCTTGCCCGCCGGCGCCGGCGTGGCAGCGGCGGGCAGGTAGCGGCCGTCGGGCTGCAGCAGCCAGGCGTCCTTGGTGTCGTGCAGGTAGGCGAGCAGGCATTCGTCGATGATGCGTTGACGCAGTGCGGCGTCGGTCACCGGCCAGGCCAGTTCCACACGCCGCAGCATGTTGCGGTTCATCCAGTCGGCGCTGGAGAGCCACAGACTCTCCGCCCCGTCGATGCGAAAGTAGAACACGCGCGAATGCTCCAGCAGGCGGCCAATGACCGAGCGCACGCGCACGTGGTCGGTCACGCCTGGCAGGCCGGCCGGCAGGATGCAGGCGCCGCGGATGATCAGGTCGATCTGCACCCCGGCTTGAGAAGCTTCGGCCAGGCAACGCGCCAGCGGCTCGTCGGTCAGCGCGTTCATCTTGAGCACGATGCGCGCCTCTTTGCCCGCCCGCGCGGCGGCGGCGGCGGCTTCGACCTGCTCGGTCATGGCCTTGTGCAGGAGGAACGGGGCGATCAGCGCCTTGTGCAGCCGGGGCAGCCGGTTCTGGCTGGCCAGGTGCAGAAAGATCTGGTCCATGTCGGCGGTCAGCGCCTCGTCGGCCGTGAGGTGGCTGATGTCGGTGTACAAGCGCGCCGTGCCGGGGTTGTAGTTGCCGGTCGACAGGTGGGCATAGCGGCGCAGGCGGCCCTTTTCGCGCCGCGTCACCAGCAGCATCTTGGCGTGGGTCTTCAGACCCACCACGCCGTACACCACCTGCGCGCCCACCGATTCGAGCCGCTCGGCGTAGTTGATGTTGGCCTCTTCGTCGAAGCGCGCCTTGAGCTCCACCACCGCGGTCACTTCCTTGCCACGGCGCACAGCCTCTCGCAGCAGGTCCATCAGCTCGGATTTGGCGCCGGTGCGGTAGATGGTCTGCTTGATCGCCAGCACGTCGGGGTCTTCCACCGCCTCGCGCAAAAACGCGAGCACGGCGTCGAAGCTCTCGTAGGGCTGGTGGATCAGCACGTCGCCCTGCTGCAGCCGTTCAAAAAAGCTCTGCCCAGGCGCCAGGTCCACCGGCCAGCCGCCGGTATAGCGCTCAAAGCGCAGCGCGGGCGCGTCCACCTGGTCGATCAGCTGGTTCAGCCGCACCAGGTTGACCGGGCCGGCCGCGCGGTACAGCGCGGGCGGCGGCAGGTCGAACTGCGCCAGCAGGAAATTGGACAGGTATTCGGAACAGCCGGCCGAGACCTCCAGCCGCAGCGCCTCGCCATAGTGGCGCTGCTGCAGACCTTTGCGGAGCGCGGTGCGCAGGTTCTTCACTTCTTCTTCATCCACCGCCAGGTCCGAATGGCGCGTGACGCGGAACTGCGAGAACTCGGTCACCTGCCGGCCGGTGAACAGGTCGGCCAGGTGCGAACGGATCAGGCTGGAGATGGAGACGAAGTGCGTCTGCTTGGAACCCTTGGCCTGGGGCATGCGCACGAAGCGCGGCAGGATGCGCGGCACCTTGACGATGGCGATCTCGTTCTCGCGCCCGAACGCATCCTTGCCCTTGAGGCGGACGATGAAGTTCAGCGACTTGTTGGCCACCTGCGGGAACGGGTGCGCCGGGTCCAGACCCACCGGCATCAGCAGCGGCTGCACCTGGCGCTGGAAGTATTCCTTGACCCAGCGGCGCTGGCGCGGGTTGCGTTCGCCGTGCGCCACCAGCTTGATGCCCTTCTTCTCCAGCAGGGGCAGCAGCTCGTCGTTGTAGATCGCGTACTGCTGCGCCACCAGGGTGTGCACCGTGGCCGAGACCCGCTCGTAGCTCTCTTCGGTGTAGGTGCCGCGCTGCTCGTGCGTCTTGCGCGCGGCCAGCTGGGGCGCCATGCGCACCTCGAAAAACTCGTCCAGGTTGCTGGAGACGATGCTGAGGTACCGCAGGCGTTCGAGCAGCGGCACATCGGTGCGCCGGGCCCAGTCCATCACGCGCTCGTTGAAGGCCAGGATGCTGTGGTCGCGGTCCAGGAGGGAGAGGCGGGGATGGGCAGGTGTGAGGCTCATGGAACCGGTGAAAGGCAGGCCCGTGGCGCCGGGAGTGCGCCACGTTTTTGACGATTATTCAACGGTGCGATGACGGTTGTGTGACAGTGGGCCGTGCGCCGGACAGCGGCACCGGGCGCGACACGACCTCGTTGCGCGGGCGGCGCAGGTGGCGCGGCAGCGGCGCCAGGAACGACGCGAACAGCTCGGCCGCGCGCGCCCAGCCAAATCGCTGCGCCCGCTCGCGTGCCAGGTGGCGCGGCACTTTCAGCGCCTCCTGCCAGGCCTGGCCCAGGTCTTCGCGCATCGCGCCGGCGCCGCTGTCGGCCAGCACCTGCAGCGGACCGTCCACCGGGTAGGCGGCCACCGGCACGCCGCAGGCCATGGCTTCGAGCATGACCAGGCCGAAGGTCTCGTTTTTGCTGGGAAAGACGAACACGTCGGCCGCCGCGTAGACCTGGGCCAGCTCGGTGCGCGGCAGCACGCCCAGCCAGTGCACGTTGGGGTAGCGGCCGCGCAGCTCACCTTCGAGCGGGCCCACGCCGCACACCACCTTGCTGCCGGGCACGTCCAGTTCCAGGAACGCAGCGATGTTCTTTTCGTAGGACACACGCCCCACGTACAGGCTCACGGGCCGCGCCAGGTGGCCCAAGCCGGGGCATTCGGTGGCCTGCGGTGCGAACGCAAACAGGCGCGTGTCCACGCCATGGGTCCATTCGCGCAGGTTCTGGAAACCGCGCTGCGCCAGCATGTCCAGCACGCCGCGGGTGGGCACCATGACCGCGGCGCTGGGCCGGTGGAAGTGGCGGAACAGCGCATAGCCCCAGGACAGCGGCACGCCCAGTGCGGCGTGCAGGATCTCGGGGAACTTGGTGTGGAAGGCGGTGGAAAACGGCAGGCCGCGGCGCAGGCAGTGGCGCCGCGCCGCCCAGCCCAGCGGTCCTTCGGTGGCGATGTGGATGGCGTCGGGTTGCGCGGCGCTGATCATCTGCGACAGGCGCCGCCCTGGCAGCACGGCAATGTCGATGCCCGCATAGCCCGGACATGGCCGGGTGCGGAACTGGCCAGGGTGGATGACCACGATCTGATGCCCCGCCGCTTGCAGCTGGCGCACCAGTTCCACCAGCGTGGTGACCACGCCATTGACCTGGGGCGACCAGGCGTCGGTCACGAGCAGCAATTTCATGGTGTCTCCGTTCGGATGATTGTGGGACGGCGGCGGTGTCAGGCCGTCTGATGCGCCGGTGGCGCGGTGGGTTCCGCGCGGGCAGTGGCCGCGGCGTGCCAGTGCACCAGCTCCAGCCGGCCGTCGAGGTGTTCGACCAGGGCCGACAGGCTTTCGACCCAGTCACCGTCGTTGCAATACAGCGTGCCGTCGATGTGCCGCATCTCGGCCCGGTGGATGTGGCCGCAGACCACACCCTGGTAGCCGCGCGAGCGCGCCTCGGCGGCCACCGCGCCCTCGAAATCGCTCACGTAGTTCACCGCGGTCTTGACCTTGTGCTTGAGGTACTGCGAGAGCGACCAGTACGGCTGGCCCATGCGCGCGCGCAGGCTGTTGAGGTGGCGGTTCAGCCGCAAGGTGAATTCGTACAGGTTGTCGCCCACGTAGGCCAGCCACTTGGCGCACTGGATCACGCCGTCAAAGTGGTCGCCGTGCACCACCCACAGGCGCTGGCCGTCGGCGGTGGTGTGCACGGCTTCGTTGCGCACTTCGATGCCACCGAAATGGTGGCCGTGGAACTGGCGCGCGAACTCGTCGTGGTTGCCGGGCACGAACACCACGCGGCAACCCTTGCGCGCGCGGCGCAACAGCTTCTGCACCACATCGTTGTGCGCCTGCGGCCAGAACCATTTGCGGCGCAACTGCCAGCCGTCGATGATGTCGCCCACCAGATACAGCGTCTGGCTGGGGTGGTGCTTGAGGAAATCCAGCAGCGCAGCGGCCTGGCAACCGGCCGTGCCCAGGTGCAGATCGGAAATGAAAACGGCCCGGTAACGGGGCCGTTCTCCTCCATCGCCATGGTGCTCGTCGTCGGCCTCGATGCCGGGGGGCAGAGCCCCCGTGAGCCCCCATCCACCCAGTGCCTCGAAAGCCGTGCGCATCTCAAGCCCCGAGGAAATGCTTGCGGTAGCGGGCCGGCAAGTCTTGCAGACGCATCATCAGCGGCAGGTCGGCGGCGTTGAAGTCTGGGTCCCAGGCCGGTGGGCCCAGCACCTTGGAACCCAGGCGCAGGTAGCCCTTGATCAGCGCGGGCGGCTCCACATCCAGCGTGTCGTCCAGCTGTTCCACCGGCAGGGGCAGGCGCGGGCGCACATGCCATTCGATGGACGCGAGGTGTTTCTCTTTGACCTGGCGCCAGATGCTGGCCGCGGCGTGACCACCGCCGACCATGCCGTGCGGGCCTTCCATATTCATCGGGATGCTGGCGCAGCCGATCATGGTGTCCAGCTGGTTGCGCACCATGAATTCGCCCAGCGCGCCCCAAAGGGCCATGATCACGCCGCCGTGGCGGTGGTCCGGGTGCACGCAGCTGCGGCCCAGTTCGACCATGCGCTCACGCAGGGTGCGCAAGCGGGTCAGGTCGAATTCGGTGTCGCTGTAGGTGCTGCCCACGCGCCTGGCCTGGGCGGGGGTGAGCACGCGGTAGGTGCCGATCACCTGGCGGCTGGCGGCGTCGCGCACCAGCAGGTGTTCACAGTAGTCGTCGAACAGGTCCACGTCGTGGCCGGGCACGGTCTTGGGCAGACGTGCGCCCATTTCACCGGCGAAGACGGCAAACCTCAGGCGCTGCGCTTCCCGAACCTCGTCCAGGTGACGCGCCCAGGAGACTTCGATGCCGCCGGGCGCGGCCGGCGCCACCAGCGGCTGAGGCTGGAAATCGGTGCGGGGATGAAGCGACCCCCGTGGCAGGGCGATGGTGGCGATGTCCAGTGTGGGGGTGGGCAGCTCTTTCATGGGGTGCTCCGGTTGGGGCGTCCGCCGGGGACGCGGGGTGGTTTTCACTCAGGTTCGTCAGCGATTCTGGAAACCGGGCGTGACCCCCGCGTGGCACTCGCATGAAGCTTTCATGACATCGCCACAAAGCCCCTTCCTGCCACCACAAAAAGCGCTGCCCACCTCATTAATTCAACTATCATTGAACTATGGAAACAATAAACCCCATCGAACAGCAAGCGGTGCGCGCCCTCTCGGCGCTGGCCCAGGTGCAGCGGTTGCGCGCCTTCCGCGCCCTGGTGGTGGCCGGCCCTGAAGGCCTGACGCCCGGCGCCATGGCGGCGCAGCTGGAGATCGCGCCCAGCGCCCTGTCCTTCCACCTCAAGGAACTGGCCCACGCCGACCTGGTGAGCGTGGAGCCGCAGGGCCGGCACCTGATTTACCGCGCCCAGTTTCAGCGCATGAACGGTCTGCTGGCCTACCTGACCGAGCACTGCTGCGCCGGCCAGCCCTGCGAGGCCGTGCCCGCACCCAGCTGCCGGGATTGCTGATCCCCCACCCCACTCTGGAGACCCCGCCATGAAACGCTTCCACGTCCACCTTCACGTGCAGAACCTGCAAAAGAACATCGGCTTCTACTCGGCCCTGTTCCACCAGCCACCCACCCGCACCGAGGCCGATTACGCCAAGTGGATGCTGGAAGACCCGCCGGTGAACTTCGCCATCTCGACGCGTGGGGAAGGCATCGGGCTGGACCACCTGGGTTTCCAGGTCGACTCGGCCGACGAGCTGACCGCCCTCAAGGCGCAGGCGCAGCAGGCCGATCTGGCCCTGCTCGACGAAGGCGAAACCACCTGCTGCTATGCGCGCAGTGACAAACACTGGATCACCGACCCGCAGGGCGTGGCCTGGGAACAGTTCCACACGCTGGACAACATCCCTGTGTTCCGCGAAACGGCGCCCACCGCGGGCGCCGCCTGCTGCGCGCCGGCCACCCCCACACCACCGGCCGCGCAGGCCGCCTGTTGCAACCCCGGCAGCCGCTGCTGACCATCCACCCCACCGATCCCCGCCCATGAGCACCAACACCCTGAACGTCCTGTTCCTCTGCACCCACAACTCGGCCCGCAGCATCCTGGCCGAAGCCGTCCTCAACCACCTCGGAGGGCAGCGCTTTCGGGCCTATTCGGCCGGCAGCAGCCCGCGCGAGCACCAGCAGCCCAACCCGCTGGCCCTGCGCGCCCTGCAGGACGCGGGCATGTCCACCGACGGCTTGCACAGCAAGAGCTGGGACGCGTTCGCCGGCCCCGACGCGCCGCACATGGACCTGATCATCACGGTGTGTGACAACGCGGCCGGCGAAGCCTGCCCGGTCTGGCCCGGCCATCCCGCCACCGCCCACTGGGGCTATGCCGATCCGTCCAACGCCACCGGCAGCGATGAGGACCGCCTGCACGCCTTCAAGCAGACCCTGCTGGCGATCCACCGCCGCATGGAACTGCTGATCAACCTGCCCCCGGCGGGCCTGGACCGACTGTTGCTGCAACAGCAGGCCCGCGAACTGGCCAACCGGGATTGACGCGCATGGGACTGTTTGAACGCTACCTCACCGTCTGGGTCGGCCTGGGCATCCTCGCCGGCGTGGGCCTGGGCCTGCTCACCCCCGCCAGCTTTGCGGCCATCGCCGCCATCGAGTTCGCCCACGTCAACCTCATCGTCGCGGTGCTCATCTGGGTGATGATTTATCCCATGATGATCCAGATCGACTTTGCGGCGGTGCGCGATGTCGGTAAACGGCCGCAAGGCCTGCTGCTCACCGTGGTCATCAACTGGCTCATCAAGCCCTTCACCATGGCGGCGCTGGGCGTGCTGTTCTTCCGCTACCTGTTCGCCGGCTGGGTCGATCCGCAATCGGCCAGCGAATACATCGCCGGCATGATCCTGCTGGGGGTGGCGCCCTGCACCGCGATGGTGTTCGTGTGGAGCCAGCTCACCAAGGGCGACCCCAACTACACCCTGGTGCAGGTCTCGGTGAACGACCTGATCATGGTGTTCGCCTTCGCCCCCATCGCCGCTTTTCTGCTGGGCGTGACCGACCTGACCGTGCCGTGGGAAACGCTGTTGCTGTCGACCCTGCTGTACGTGGTGCTGCCGCTGGCGGCCGGCGTGCTGACGCGGCAGGCGCTGCGCGGGCGCGGTGGCGAAGTGGCCGTGAGCGCCTTCGTGAAAGTGCTCAAGCCCTGGTCGGTGGTCGGCCTGATCGCCACCGTCGTGCTGCTGTTCGGCTTCCAGGCCCAGACCATCGTGGCGCAGCCCGCGGTCATCGCGCTCATCGCCGTGCCGCTGCTGATCCAGACCTACGGCATCTTCGCCATCGGCTACATCGGGGCGCGCTGGCTCAAGCTGCCGCACGACATCGCAGCACCGGCCTGCCTGATCGGCACCTCCAACTTCTTCGAACTCGCCGTGGCCGTGGCCATTTCGCTCTTCGGTCTGCACTCCGGTGCCGCACTGGCCACCGTGGTCGGCGTGCTGGTGGAGGTGCCGGTGATGCTGTCGCTGGTGGCGCTGCTCAACCGCATCGGGCAGCGCGGCGGGCCACAGACGGCCTGAGAGAATACGGGGCTGTGACAAACGCCCCGACCTCTTCTGCCCGACGACCCGCCGCACAGCACACGCTGGTCTGCCACCCCGCCACTCCCTGTGTCCTGCCATTGCAGATCGGTGTGGACCTGTCGCTGGCCGGCAGCGCAGCCGGCCCGGGCTTGGTGCTGCGCTACGAGGTGCTGGGCGACATCGGCCGTCTGCGCCTGCCCACGCCGATGCCCCACGGCCCGGCGGATGGCCTGTGGCAACACACCTGCTTCGAAGCCTTCGTCGGCCTGACCGGCGATGCGGCGTACCGCGAGTTCAACTTCGCCCCCTCAGGCCAATGGGCGGCCTACCGCTTCAGCGCCGAACGCCAGCGCGATGCTGCCGCCGAAGCGGCACAAGCCCCGGTCTCGCCGCCGATCGAGCTGCACGCCGCGGCCGACCGTCTCTGCCTGCAGGTGTGGTTGCCGCTGAACGCCCTGCCCGATCCCACCGTGCGCTGGGACGTCGGCCTGACGGCGGTGATCGAAACCACCGACGGCCAGCTCAGCTACTGGGCGCTGCAACACCCCGGCGCACGCCCCGACTTCCACCACCGTGGCGGCTGGCAAACCTTGACCGGCCTGCACGCCCTTCTTTCATCCGCACCGACCCCATGAAATTCGGCCTCGAACGCTTCCTCGAAGACCCCGCGCTGCGCGCGCCCCTGGCCGGCCGCCGCGTCGCCCTGCTCGCCCACCCCGCCTCCGTCACACGCGACCTGACCCATTCGCTCGACGCCCTGGCCGCCCTGCCCGACGTCGAGCTCACGGCGGCCTTCGGCCCGCAGCACGGCCTGCGCGGCGACAAGCAGGACAACATGGTCGAGTCACCCGACTTCACCGACCCCGCGCTGGGCATCCCGGTGTTCAGCCTGTACGGCACGGTGCGACGCCCGACCGACGCCATGATGGACACGTTCGACGTGCTGCTGGTCGACCTGCAGGACCTGGGTTGCCGCATCTACACCTTAATCACCACGCTGCGCTACGTGCTGGAAGCCGCCGCCCAGCACGGCAACGCGGTCTGGGTGCTGGACCGCCCCAACCCCGCCGGCCGCCCGGTGGAAGGCACGCTGCTGCGCGAAGGATGGGAAAGCTTCGTCGGCGCCGGCCCCATGCCCATGCGCCACGGCATGACCATGGGCGAGCTGGGCCACTGGTTCGTTGCCCAGCTCAAGCTGAACGTGGAATACCGCGTCATCACCATGGAAGGCTGGGTGCCTGAAGCCGCACCCGGCTTCGGCTGGCCCACCGATCGCACCTGGGTCAACCCCAGCCCGAACGCCGCCAATCTCTGGATGGCCCGCGCCTACGCCGGTACCGTGATGCTCGAAGGCACCACCCTCAGCGAAGGCCGTGGCACCACGCGCCCGCTCGAACTGTTCGGCGCACCCGGTATCGACACCACCCGCCTGCTGGCCGACATGCGCCGCATCGCGCCGCAGTGGCTGGCTGGCTGCCGGCTGCGCGCCTGCTGGTTCGAGCCCACCTTCCACAAACACGTCGGCCAGCTCTGCGCCGGCGTGCAGATCCATGTGGAAGACCCTTTGCACTACGACCACGCGGCCTTCCAGCCCTGGCGCCTGCAAGCCCTGGCGTTCAAGGCGCTGCGCGAGCAGCAGCCCGACTATCCGCTGTGGCGCGACTTCGCCTACGAGTACGAACACGACCGCCTGGCCATCGACCTCATCAACGGCGGGCCGGCGCTGCGCGAGTGGGTGGACGATCCGGCGTCCACCGCGGCCGATCTGGAAGCGGTGGCCGGGCCGGACGAGGCTGCCTGGATGGAAACCCGGCAGCCGTATCTGCTTTACTGAGCGCTCACAGCCATTTCTGGAAGAACTGGGCGGTGCCCATCGCCGGGTCGAGCTGGTAACCGGCGTAGCCTATGCGCGTGTAGAGCTTCACCGCCGGCACATTGCCCGACAGCACCTCCAGCGTCATCTTCACCGCACCGCGTTCACGGGCGATGGTTTCGGCCAGGGCCAGCATCTGCTCGGCGATGCCGCGGCCGCGGTGGCTGGCGAGCACCGCCACGTCGTGCACGTTGACCAGCGGCTTGCATTTGAAGGTGGAAAAACCTTCGATGCAGTTGACCAGACCGACCGGTGCATCACCATCAAAAGCGATGATGCTGAAGGCCTGCGGTCGCAAAGCCAGTTCACGGACCAGGTTCGCTTTCGCGAAGTCCGACAGCGGCTCACCACCGCCGGCCGGGTCGCTCGCGTACGCGTCCAGCAGCATCACGATGGCTGCTCCATCGGCCGGGTCGGTGTACTCCGCCCGACGGACCAACAGATCGGCCGCCATCAACCGGCCTTCACCGCGGCGACCAGCCGCTCGGCACAGGCGTGGGCCTGCTGAGGATCTTGTGCTTCCACCATCACACGCAGCAGCGGCTCGGTACCGCTGGCGCGGATCAGCACGCGGCCGGTTTCACCGAGCTCGGCTTCCACTGCTTGTGTTTCAGCAGGCAGCAGCGTGTTGGCCTTCCAGTCCTGACCGGGCTGCAGGCGCACATTGATCAGGGTCTGCGGGAACAGGGTCACATCGGCCAGCAACTGCGCCATGGTCTTGCCGCTGTCCACGCAAGCGTGCAGCACCTGCAGCGCCGACACCAGTCCGTCGCCGGTGGTGTGGCGGTCCAGCACCAGCAGGTGGCCCGACCCCTCACCGCCCAGCACCCAGCCATGGCGCTCCAATTCTTCCAGTACATAGCGGTCGCCCACCTTGGCGCGCACGAACTTCACGCCCTTCTTCTTGAAAGCCACTTCCACTGCCATGTTGGTCATCAGCGTGCCCACCACGCCCGGCACGTCGATGTCGCGTGCGATGCGGTCGGCCGCGATCAGGTACAGCAGCTCGTCACCGTTGAACAGGCGGCCGGTCGCGTCCACCATCTGCAGGCGGTCGGCGTCGCCATCGAGCGCGATGCCGTAATGCGCGCCGCGTTCTTTCACAGCGGCGACCAGGGCCTCGGGGTGGGTGGCGCCCACGCCTTTGTTGATGTTCAGGCCGTCCGGGCTGCAGCCGATCTTGATGACCTCGGCCCCCAGTTCGTGGAACACGTCGGGCGCGATGTGGTACGCCGCGCCGTTGGCGCCATCGACCACAATCTTCAGGCCTTTGAGACTGAAGCTGTGCGAACAGGTGCTCTTGCAGAACTCGATGTAACGACCGGCCGCATCGTCCAGCCGGCGCGACTTGCCCAGGTTGGCGGAGTCCACCCAGACCGGGGCCTCGTCCAGCGCGGCCTCCACGGCCAGCTCCCAGTCGTCCGGCAGCTTGGTGCCCTGGGCGCTGAAAAACTTGATGCCGTTGTCGGCAAATGGGTTGTGGCTGGCGCTGATGACCACGCCCAGGCTGGCCCGCTGCGCCCGCGTGAGGTAGGCCACCGCCGGCGTCGGAACCGGCCCGAGTAACAGCACATCGACCCCTGCCGAGTTGAAACCCGACTCCAGCGCGGCTTCGAGCATGTAGCCGGAAATGCGGGTGTCCTTGCCGATCAGCACCGTGGGACGCGCTTCGCTGCGCTTGAGCACGCGGCCTACAGCGTGCGCCAGGCGCAGCACGAAATCGGGGGTGATGGGCGCCTGGCCGACCGTGCCGCGGATGCCATCGGTGCCGAAATATTTGCGGGTCATGCCTTGTCCTCTGCTGTTGCTTTGCTGTTCTTCTGCGGGCAGCACAGGTCTGCTGCGCCTCGCCGGCCAGAAACCGGCCAGCCCCGGATTATCAATGTGACGCTGGCGTCAAGCTGTCGTGACCGCCCGCCAGACCTTGAGCGCGTCCACTGTGTCACGCACATCGTGCACCCGCACGATGCGCGCCCCGCGGTCTACCGCCAGCAGCGCCGCCGCGACACTCGCGGCCACCCGATCGCCGGGTTGCTCGCGGCCGGTCACCGCGCCCAGCGACGACTTGCGAGACCAGCCCGCCAGCAGCGGGTAGCCCAGGCCCAGCAGTTCGGCCTGACGCTCCAGCAAACTGAAGTTTTGCGCCACCGTCTTGCCGAACCCGATGCCGGGGTCCAGCGTGATGCGGTCCACCGCCACGCCCAGGGCGTGCAAGGCATCGGCACGCTCGCGCAGGAAGGCGCTCACAGGCACCAGCACATCGCCGTCCATGGGCACGGCCTGCATGGTCTGCGGGTCGCGGTGCATGTGCATCAGGCAAACGCCACAGGCCGGATGCGCCGCCACTGCTCGCAGGGCATCGCCACGGCGCAGCGCCCAGACGTCGTTGACGATGTCGGCCCCCAGGTCCAGCACGGCGCGCATCACCTCGGGCTTGTACGTGTCGACCGACACCGGCACACCCATGCCCACCGCACCGCGCACCACCGGCAGCACACGTGCCAGTTCTTCGTCCAGCGCCACGGCCGGACTGCCCGGCCGGGTCGACTCCCCCCCGATGTCCAGGATGTCCACGCCGTCGCGAAGCAGCTGTTCGCAATGCCGCAAGGCAGCAGCGGTGCTGGCGTGCTGCCCGCCGTCGGAAAAGGAGTCGGGCGTCACGTTGACGATGCCCATGACCTGCGGGCGGCTCAGATCGATCTGAAAGCGCGTGGTTTGCCAGTGCATGAAGTGAAAGACTCTGGAAAGGACAACGGGGCCCAAAGGCCCCGTTGAAGGAGAAGCGCGTCGACGGTCAGGCCGCTGTGGGCGCCGGATCGGTGCTCACCGCCGGTGTGCCACCGCTGCCACCACCACCCACCGAGGGGTTGCGCGGCGTCCAGTCTTTGGGCGGACGGGGAGGCTTGCCGGCCATGATGTCGTCAATCTGCTCGGCGTCAATGGTTTCCCACTCCAGCAGGGCGGTCGCCATGGCGTGCATCTTGTCGCTGTGTTCCTCGATCAGGTCACGCGCCAGCTTGTACTGAGCGTCGATGATGCGGCGCACCTCGCCGTCCACCTTCTGCATGGTCTGCTCGCTCATGTTGGTGGTCTTGGTCACCGAACGGCCCAGGAACACCTCGCCCTCGTTTTCGGCGTAGACCATCGGGCCCAGTGCATCGGTCATGCCGTAGCGCATGACCATGTCGCGGGCGATGGAGGTTGCACGCTCGAAGTCGTTGCTGGCGCCGGT
>NZ_JBPCSJ010000313.1:0-4099 GCF_051007235.1 Hydrogenophaga sp.
CACCTGGCGGTTGTAGCTGGTCACGCTCACGTTGCCGCGCTCGCCCAGCTGGTCGCGCAGGCGGTTGGAGGCGCGCAATTCAATGCCCTGGTCTTCCAGCTGCGCGCCCGAGGTGCGGCGGTCGGTGGCCACCATGGCGCCACCCACGGCGCTGCCGATCATCAGCGGCGCGCAGGCCGACAGCGACACCACGACGGTGGCAGCGCCCAGGGACAGGGCCACCAGACGGGCCAGGGAAGCGGAACGGATCATCAGGGGTTCTCCTGTTCGTTGGGGGGTGCGTCGGGCAGGCCCAGCAGCTGGGCGTCCACACCGTCGCAAATGCAGTGCAGCACCAGGTGGTGCACCTCCAGAATCCGGGCCGGCACCTCGTGCGGCACGCACACCTGCACATCGGTGTCGCGCAGCAGTTGCGCCAGGCGGCCGCCGCGGGCGCCGGTCAGGGCCACCACGGTCATGTCGCGTTCGTGGGCCGCTTCCACCGCCGCCACCATGTTGGCCGAATTGCCACTGGTGGACAGGGCCAGCAGCACATCGCCCGCGTGGCCCAGCGCCCGCACCTGGCGTGCGTACACGGCACGGGCGTCGAAGTCGTTGGCGATGCCCGAGAGCACGGCCGCATCGGCCGAGAGCGACATGGCCGCCAGCTCGGGCCGCTCGCGTTCGTAGCGGCCAATGAAGCTGGCGGCGAAATGCTGGGCCGCGGCGGCCGAGGCGCCGTTGCCGCAGGCCAGCACCTTGCCCCCGCCAGTGACGCTGGCCAGCACCGCCTGGGTGGCGGCCTCCACGGTGGGCGCGAGGCTCTGCGCGCACTGGTACTTGAGATCGGCGCTGTCGATGAACTGTTGTTGGATACGTTGCAGGAGCATGGGGGCGATGATAGCGGCGGGGGGTGTATCAAGACGTGGCAGCTGCATCAAATGCAGCACGCAACCATTGCACGGCGGGCCCTGGCGCGGCGTCCAGAGCGCCTTCGATGAGGACCACATCGAAACGGCATGGCGGCTCTGATCCGAGCCGCAGCAAAAAGTGCCGCGCCGCCAGCACGATGCGCCGCTGCTTGAGCGGCGTGACGCTGCCGCCAGCCCCGCCGCGCGAGGCGCTGGCGCGCTGGCGCACCTCGACGAAGACCAGCGTGCCGTCGCGCTCCCGCATAATCAGATCGACCTCCCCACCGCCGCGCCCCGGCGTCTTGAAATTGCGCTGCACCAGCCGCAGACCCTGGCGTTGCAGGTGGTCCAGCGCCACGTCTTCGGCGGCATCGCCGCGCTGTTTGGTCGTCCCCTGCGGCGCCTGTTTCCGGAAGTTCCACATGTCTGCCAGCACTCCATCCCTGTTGACCGCCGCGCACGAGCTGGCGGGCCAGCAGCATTATCCGCAGGGCACGCTCTACATGGTGGCCACGCCCATTGGCAACCTGGCCGACATTTCGCTGCGCGCGCTGCAGGTGCTGCACCTGGCCGACACCGTGGCCTGCGAGGACACGCGCCACACCGCTGGCCTGATGCAAGGCTATGGCCTGCACAAGCCGCTGCTGGCCCTGCACGAACACAACGAAGCCGAAGCCGCGCAGACCGTGGTGCAGCGCCTGCGCGAAGGCCAGCGCGTGGCCTACGTGAGCGACGCGGGCACACCCGGCGTGAGCGACCCCGGTGCGCGCCTGTGCGCGGCCGTGGTGGCCGCCGGCCTGCGCGCCGTGCCGCTGCCCGGGGCCAGCAGCATCACCGCGCTGCTGAGCGTGGCCGGCACCGGGGGGCACGACGGTCGCTTCGTGTTCACCGGCTTCCTCTCGCCCAAGGCCACCGAGCGCCAGCGCGAGGTGCAGGCCATCGCCGCCGACCCGCGCGCCTGCGTGCTGCTGGAAGCGCCGCACCGCATCGAAGCCCTGGCGCGCGACCTGGCCGCGCTGGGCGAGCGCCCGCTGACCGTGGGCCGTGAGCTGACCAAGCAGTTTGAAGAAGTCGCACAGTTGCCGGCGGCCGAACTGCCCGCCTGGCTGCAGGCCAGTGCGCACCGCACCCGCGGGGAATTCGTGTTGCTGGTGCACCCGGCCCGTGCAGACGCTGCGGAGGACGCGATGGATGCCGCCACGCTGCACAC
Organism: Hydrogenophaga sp.; assembly: GCF_051007235.1. Classification (GTDB taxonomy): domain Bacteria; phylum Pseudomonadota; class Gammaproteobacteria; order Burkholderiales; family Burkholderiaceae_C; genus Hydrogenophaga. The sequence continues at coordinate 2,101 of NZ_JBPCSJ010000313.1, forward strand.
GCTGGACCTGCTGCTGGCCGAGCTGCCGGTGAAAACCGCCGTGAAGCTGTGTGCCGAGATCACCGGCCAGCCACGCAATGCGCTCTACCAGGCCGCCCTGCAGCGGCGCGGTGCCGCAGACTGAAGCCTGCCGCTCAGCGCAAGCGTTCGACGGGGAGCGGCGCAGCGCCGCGATCACCCGCTTCGCGCACCTCGGTCACTTCCACGTCGACCACATCACCCGGCGGCTGGCCACGGCCGGGCCACACGCCCTGGGTGTAACGCTGCGACTGTTCGCGCATGCGGCTGAACATCACCACTGGCGCGGGCTTGCGCCCGGTGACCAGGGACCAGAGCGACACCAGCAGCACCACCAACAAGGCGGCCAGCAAAAAGCTGACCACGAACACCGTGGCGGCGAGCACCAGCACCAGCTTGAGCACCGCGCGCAGCGCGCGGGAAACAATGTCGAGGATCGGATTCATTCGGTTGGGATACGGATGCAGCGCTTCCGTTCCCGGCAAAGAGTTGAAGGTCAGCAGATGGGGCCATTGTCACCCTTTGCAAGCAGCGCGCTGCTATGCTGAAAGCATGATCCCCCAGCCCCCGCCCGAACCCCCTCTCAAGCGCCTGTCGCAGTACTTTTTCCGCGGCCTCATCACCTTCCTGCCACTGGCCATCACGGTCTACGTGCTGGTCCTGTTCGTCACCTGGACCGAACGCACCGCCATGGCGATGCTGCGGCCCGTCACTGGCGACTTTTACCTGCCCGGTCTGGGCATCGCGCTGGGCGCGGTGCTGATCCTCGCGCTGGGTCTGCTGGTGTCGCTGCCCGCCACCAAGCGCCTGCTGTCGTATGTGGAACTGCCCTTCACCAACCTGCCGGTGGTCAAGAGCATTTACTCGTCGCTCAAGAACTTCGCCGACTACTTCGCGCCCCACGAACAGGACGCGCAGCAGGTCGTGCTGCTCAAGATGCCGGGGCACGAGCTGAGCACCGTGGGCCTGGTCACGCGCCAGAGCATGAAGGGCCTGCCCAAAGGGTTGGGCGAGCTGGAAGACCAGGTCGCCGTCTACCTGCCCATGGGCTACATGATCGGCGGCTACACCGTGTTCGTGCCGCGCAGCTGGACCACGCCGGTGGACATGTCGGTGGAGGAAGCCATGCGCATGGCGCTGATCGCCTTCATGAGTTCCGGGAAAAAATGAGCCCCCACGCTCCACCGCTGCGCGGGTCGCTGCTCCCCAAGGGGGCTGGGCCTGCCTTGGGGGCGGCCCGGCGGCTGGCACGTGGACCCCAAGCTCCGCCGCTGAACGGGTTGTGAAAAGAGGAACGCCCCCATGAGCATCCGCCACCTCGACAAGCTTTTTGCCCCGGCCTCGGTGGCGGTGTTCGGCGCTTCGGAGCGCCCCGGCCGCGTCGGTACCACGGTCTGGCGCAACCTGCACGGGCAGTTCACCGGCCGGCTCTACCCGGTCAACCCCAGGCACCGCACGCTCGATGGCGAGAAGGCCTACGCCAGCGTGAAGGCGCTGCCCGAGGCGCCCGACCTGGCGGTCATCTGCACGCCGGCCGACACCGTGGTCCCGCTCATCGAGCAGCTGGGTGAACGCGGCACGCGCGCGGCCATCGTGGTAACCGCGGGGCTCGACAAGACCACCCGGCAGGCCATGCTGGACGCGGCCCGCGTGCACACGCTGCGCATCCTCGGGCCCAACTGCATCGGCCTACTGGTGCCGCGCCTGGGGCTGAACGCCAGCTTCGCGCACATCGGCGCATCGGCCGGCGACCTGGCCTTTGTGTCGCAGTCGGGCGCGCTGGTCACCGCCATGCTGGACTGGGCGGCCGCGCGCGGCATCGGCTTCTCGCACTTCGTTTCGCTGGGCGAACACGCCGACGTGGACTTCGGCGATCTGCTGGACCACCTGGGCAGCGACCCGCACACGCGCGGCATCCTGCTCTATATCGAGTCGGTGGATGAAGCCAACCCCCACGCTCCGGCGCTGCGCGGGTCACTGC
>NZ_JBPCSJ010000314.1:0-3869 GCF_051007235.1 Hydrogenophaga sp.
TTCGATCACCAGCGTGGGGCTGTTGGACGCGGCCTGCGTGCCCAGCCCCACCATGAGCCCGCGGACCACGCCGGCACCGATGGCCTGGGCCAGGTCCGACTGGCGGGCGCGGATGTAGTTCTGGTCGGCGGTCAGGTCGTCGGCGGTGAGGAAGCGGCCATCGAAATAGAACGGTCGGCGGCGCCCGCTGTCCACGATGAGCGCGCCGGCGGCCAGCTGCGCCTGCAGGCGCGCGTTGTCCTGCGCGCTGTGGACCGAGATGTCGCTGTTGGCGTTGGCCATGTCACTCTCCTTGGGGCCCGCGGGGCGGGCTCGGTTGCTCGGACGCTGCTGCGCTCATGCCGCCCCCCGCCACGAATAGGGGTTGAACACGATGGGCCGCAGGCTGTTGTCGGCCAGGTCGCGCCAGCGCGGCTCCTGCACCGCGTCGGCCGCGGGAGCGGGCGCGGCGGCGATGGCCGCGAGGGCGTCCAGGTCCAGCGTCGGGAATGCGTTGGCGTCGGCCTGCCGCACCGGCACCGACACGCGGGCCAGCAGCACGCGGTCCCAGTCGGCGTCGCTGGCGTGTTCGGCCAGCTTGGGCAGGCGCTCGGGGTTCAGGGGCGAGGCGGTGGGCCAGGCGTCCAGTGCGCTTTCCATGCACCAGAGGCGGCGCCCGGCTTCGAGCTGCGCCGGGTCGGTCAGGCCTTGCAGGCTGGCCAGCATGGCGTCGAGCTTGGGCGAGCGCGGCTGGGGCCGAGCCAGGTCGCCGTCGGGTCGGGCCAGCGTGGCGTTGACGGTGTGGGCCAGTTGCAGCGTCAGCTCGAAGGCGTCGGCCAGGCGCGCGGGCACGACGTAGTCGGTGGCGTTGAAAGGGCCGGCCGCGAACGCTGGCGTCTTGCCGTGCGGGCAGATGGCAAAGCGCGCGAACACGTCGAACACCAGGCGCGGCTGGCCGGGCGAGTCCTCCCGCACGGCGTCGATGACGGCGCGCCGTTCGGCCGCCGAGGTGGCCGGGTCCTGCTGGCGGGCCAGCCAGCGCGCGATGTGGATGCACTGCGTGCGCCGCACTTCGATGAGGCGGCCCAGCCGGTCCATGGCCAGGCCCGGGGCGACGAAGACTTCCAGCTCGGGGTTGTCCGGCGCCGGGCAGCTCACGCGCAGGCCGGCCACGGTGCCGTGCCCGTACAGCGCGGCGTGCGCCCGGGCCATGCGCCCGCGCAGGTAGCGCTGCTCGTCTGCAAAATCTTCGGCCCCCAGCAGCACGCCGGTGGCGTAGTGCACCCGCTCGGGCACACCCTGGGTGGCCAGGCTGTCGGTGACCAGGCCGTCGGCCTGTTCCACCACGAGGTTTTGGTCTGCGGCGCCCATGTTCACTCCTTGACGACCTTGATCAGCAGGCTGGCCACGGCGCTCTTGCCCGTGGGCCCCACCACCACCAGTTGCACCTGGTAGGTGCCGGGTTTGAGCGTGGGGTCCAGGGCCACCACCGGTTCAGGCGTGCTGATCCGGGCGCCGAGCTTGAGCGTTTCCATGGTGTGCCGTTCAGCCCGTCAGCAGCGTCCAGTTCCAGATCTTGACCGCGCCGCCGACGTCGCTGGAGCGGTCGCCGGTGAGCTGGAAGCCCTTGCCGAACGGCACCTGCACCACCGGATCGGGGTTGCGCGAACCGTCGGGGTTGAGCAGGTCGATCACCGCTGTGGGGCGCGTGGTGTCCAGCACGATGACGGTGACGTTCGCGGGTGCGGAGTCGTTGCCCGAGTCGTCGGAGACGACCAGCTGGAACACGTGTTTGCCGGGCTTGAGCGGCGCGCGCTCGGAGGCCAGCACGTCGAGCCGGGGCTCGTCCGACTTGACGGCGCTGTCGGTGCCGGGAATCAATTTGGCCATGGTGAAAACTCCTGGGTGGGTGGAAAAGAAGGGGTCAGGCGGGCGGCAGGTGGGTCCACGTGTACGCGGTGATCACGCGGCCGTCGTCGGCCGACGAAGCGCTGCCGTCGAGCTGGAACGGTGTGGTGGGGCCGGTGGTGGCGACCGCACCGCCCGGTGTGTCCGGTGCATCGGGTGTGCTGCCATGCCACTGCGCGCGGGCCACGGGTGGGGCCGCGGGTGCGGTGGCGGGCGGCAACACGCCGTCGAAGGCGCCGGCGTGGGCGTCCAGCGAGGCTTCGCCGCGCAGGGTGTCCACACCGCCCAGGGCCGAGGTCTCGTCGCCTGGGCCCACGCGCACCGGGCGCGGCGGCGGGGCGGCGCGCAGAAAACTGTCGGCACCGATCAGTGAGGCCACGCCGACCATGAACGGGTGGGTGGCGCGGGTGACGCTCACGGCCACATGGGCTGGCGCGCCGAGCTGGCTCAGGCGCTGGACGAGGCCGAATTCGTCGGCGTCCACCGTCTCGTGCACCAGCACCGTCACACGGTGGGCCAGCTCGTCGAACAGGGCGCGGCGCGCGGCGGCGCTCTGCCTGTCGAGCAGGGCCTGGTCCCCCGGGCGGCCGCTGTTGCCCTCGGTACTCAGGCGGCGGAACAGCGCCAGAAAGGTCTGCAGCTGGTCGTCTTGCAGGGTGGCGGCGTCGCCCAGGAACAGGGTGTCGCCCACCACCGAGTTGCCTGACTGGGTGATGCCGCTGGTCAGCGGGTCCAGCCGGTCCTGCAGGTCGGCGCCCAGGATGGTGGACAGCGTGCGGCGCAGCCGGAAGTCCTCCACCACCACAATGCGGCCACGCGTCACGCCGCCGTCGGTGGCGATGTCCAGCGCCCGCTGCAGGCCCGCCAGCGTGCCGTGGCGGCGGGCCAGGGCCGCGGCGTTGGCCAGCATCCAGCGCGCGCGTTCGGTGGGCAGGCCGCTGTGCAGCGACAGACCGACCCAACTGGCCAGCCAGGGCAGGGCCTCGGGCGGGCAGCTGCGCGCGTCGGTCACCAGCGCGGCGGCGGCCACGCGGGCTTCGATGTCGCTGAACAGGCCTTCGAACAGGTGCAGGAAGCGGTCCAGAAAATCGGCGCCGGTGGCCGTGCCGGCGCGCTCGGCGTCTTCGCCGAACACCTGCTCGTGGTACAGCGCGGGCAGGTAGCGGTCGCGGTACGAGACGCGGCCGGCGTAGGCGCGCAGGGCCACCAGTTCGGGGCTGGCGCGACCGTCGCCGAACAGTTCCACCGCCACCCACAGGCGCGGGCCCTGCAGCGCGCGCACGGCGGTGTGGGCGCGCTGGATCAGCACGGTGAACAGGCCGCTGCAACCAGGCACCGGCGCGCAACCGAGCACACCCTGGCCCTGCGGCAGCTCGGTGGGGTCCTTCACCCAGGCGGCGCGTGGCAGGTCGGGCGGCAGCGCGGCCTGCACGGCCGCTGGCAGCGCGCTGCGCTCGCCCAGCAGGTGCGGGTACCAGTGGGCGCGCTGCTCGGGGTCGCCGGGCGCGAAGGCGGGTACCCCGGCTTCGCTGGTGGCCAGCCAGACGAGCAGGGCGCAGCCCGGGGGCACCACCGCCTCGGCGTACAGACGGTGCCAGACGGTGGCCGGGTCGCGCGTGTCCACCAGGCCCAGCGAGGCCAGCACGCGGGCCTGCGGCGTGCGTCCGTCGGCCGCGTTCACCACCAGGCCGTAGCGCGCGCGTGACGCGGTGGACACCCGCGCCACCCGCGCCGGCCACACGCCGTGCGCCGTGTGGCGCGGGTAGTGCAACCGGTCGCCGGGTCGGCCGGTCATGAAAGGGCCGCCGGTCCAGCCGGTGAGCGGGTGGTAGTCGCCCAGCACCGGCAGCGTGGCGGCCATGTCGGGTGGCAGCGCGGTCTGGCCGGGGGCGCTGGCGGCGGCCAGGCGTTCCAGGGTGGACGGTGGCAGCGCGTAGGTGAACACGCCCGGGTCGCTCGCTTGCCCGTCGGCGGCGGTGAGG
>NZ_JBPCSJ010000315.1:0-2528 GCF_051007235.1 Hydrogenophaga sp.
GCTGGGCCACACTGCGGGCCGCAGGGGCACACCCCGGCACGCGCCGCGTCACCACGCTCATGTTGCCGGCCCTGCTGGGCGTCAGCGTGGCGCAGATATCGCTGCTCATCAACACCCAGATCGCCTCGCACCTCACCACCGGCAGCGTCAGCTGGCTGACCTACGCCGACCGCCTGATGGAGTTCCCCACCGCAACGCTGGGCGTGGCGCTGGGCGTGGTGCTGCTGCCCCAACTGGCCGCGGCCCGCGCCGCCGACGACGGGGTGCGCTACAGCAACCTGCTGGACTGGGGACTGCGCCTGGTGGTGCTGCTGGCCGTGCCGTGTGCGGTGGCCCTGCTCACCTTTGCGCGGCCGCTGGTGGCCACCCTCTACCACTATGGCGCCTTCAGCAGCACCGACGTGCAGCAGACCACGGTGGCGCTGATGGGCTACGGCGCTGGCCTGTTGGGCCTGATCGCCATCAAGGTGCTGGCCCCGGGCTTTTATGCCCGCCAGGACATCAAGACGCCGGTGAAGATCGCGGTGGTGGTGCTGGCGCTGACGCAACTGATGAACCTGGTCTTTGTGCCCTACCTCGCGCACGCCGGTCTGGCCCTGGCCATTGGCCTGGGTGCCATGGTCAACGCGCTGTGGCTGCTGATCGGCCTGATCCGCCGCGGCGCCTACACCCCGTCGGCTGGCTGGGCGCGGTTTTCGTTGCAGGTGCTGGCGGCCAGCGCCCTGCTGGCGATCTACCTGATGTGGCTGGCGGCCCGTGTCGACTGGGTGGCTTTGCAGGCCCACGCCCTGCAGCGCGTCGGTCTGCTCGCACTGTCGGTGCTGGGCGCGGCGCTGGTCTACTTCGTGAGCCTGACGCTGGCCGGTGTGAAGCTGCGCCAATTCGTCCGAAAATGAAACCCTCATGCCGCGCCGGAAACCGCCATGCCCCCTGCGTTTGATTTTCTGACCCCGCCCACCCCGCTGGCCTATTTCGCCAGCCTGGTGGGCGACGATGACCAGTTGCCCCTGCTGGAAGCGGCCGTGGCGATTGCCCAGGACGAGTACCCCGACCTGGACGTGCAGAACGTGCTGGGCGAGGTGGACCAGCTGCTGGCCCGGCTGCGCCGGCGCACCCCTGCCGATGCCGATGCCCTGCAACGCCTGCGCGCGCTCAACCAGTTCTTCTTCCGCGCCCTGGGCTTTGGCGGCAACGTCAACAACTACTACGACCCCGACAACAGCCACCTCAACGTGGTGATGCGCACCCGCCGCGGCATTCCCATCACCCTGGCCGTGCTGTGGCTGGAGCTCGCCCAGGGCATGGGCCTGAAGGCCATGGGCATCAACTTCCCGGGCCACTTCATGGTCAAGGTCAACCTGCCCAACGGCCAGGTGGTGATCGACCCCTTCACCGGCCAGTCGCTCAGCCGCGAGGAGCTGTCGGAACGGCTGGAGCCCTACAAGCGCCGCAACGGTCTGGTGGACGATTTCGACGTGCCGGTGGGCCTGTACCTGCAGGCCGCGCCGGGGCGCGACATCCTGGCGCGCATGCTGCGCAACCTCAAAGAAATCCACCGCACGGCGGAAGACTGGTTGCGCCTGATCGCGGTGCAGGACCGCCTGCTGGTGCTACTGCCCGATGCCTGGGTCGAGTACCGCGACCGTGGCCTGGCCTGGGCCGAGATGGGCGACGCCCGGCTGGCGGTGGACGACCTGGCGATCTACATCGACCACACCGACGACGCGCTGGACCGCGAGGCCATGGCCCAGCGCGTGCAGGAACTCAAGCGCGCGCTCAGCTGAATGTGTCACGGCGCAAGGCCGTGTTTCGCGTTGTAAGTCGCGTTGACGCGCGGTGCCGACATGCACACCATGTCAGGCTTTGCCACTACCGCGCTGCCGCGCTGCACCCCGCCATGACCCATACCGTCCAACGCCTGATTGCCACCGCCCTGGTCCCCTGCATGCTGCTGGGCAGCTTGCCGCTGTCGGCCCAGGCCGCCCTGGTCACCAGTGAAGAGGCCCTGTCCACCGAGGCCGGTACCGCCCACCGCGAACGCGTCACCGCTTTCTTCTCGCGCGACGACGTGCGCCAGCAGCTGCAGGCCCAGGGGGTGAGCGCCGACGACGCCATCGCCCGCGTGCAGGCCATGAGCGACGCCGAAGTGGCCCAGGTGGCCGACCGCGTGGACCGGGCGCCCGCGGGTGGTGACGTGGTGGGTGTGCTGTTCACCGTGTTCCTGATCCTGCTGGTGACCGACATCCTGGGCTTCACCAAGGTGTTTCCGTTCACCCGTTCGATCCGATGAGGCTGCGGCCTCAGGCCCGCACAAGCCCCGCCCTGGCGGGGCTTGTGCTTTGTGCCGCTCTGGCGCTGGGCGGCTGCGCCACCGCGCCGCAGATGGCCGCACTGGAGCGCGCCTGGCCGACCGCCTGGCCCGACCAGGTGCTGCTGTCCACGGTGCCCTTTTTCGCGCAGGACGACCACCTGTGCGGCCCCGCGTCGCTGGCCATGATGGCCCAGGCCGCCGGGCGCGAGGTGTCGCC
>NZ_JBPCSJ010000316.1:0-18054 GCF_051007235.1 Hydrogenophaga sp.
GCAGCGGGCGGGGTGCTGGTGCCGGTGAACCCGGTCCTCAAGCCGGCTCAGGTGGCGCATGTGTTGCAGGACAGCGGAGCGAAGGTGCTGGTGACGTCTGCCGCAAGGCTGCAGGCATTGGCATCGGTGCTGCGGGACTGCACAGCGCTGACCCACGTGGTGTTGGTGGACGCCGCGCCGGATGGCAGCAGCGTGGATACCGATGGCGTTGTGGAGCATTGGACCATGCATGGCTGGCCACCCACGCCACCCGAAGTGAACCCTGCACCCCTGGCTCCACGCGGGCTGGAAACCGACACGGCGGCAATTTTCTACACGTCCGGCAGCACGGGTCGGCCCAAGGGGGTGGTGCTGTCGCACCGCAATCTGGTCGCCGGTGCCACCAGTGTCGCCAGCTACCTGGGCAACCACGGGGAGGATGTGCTGCTGGCCGCGCTGCCCTTGTCGTTTGATGCTGGTTTCAGCCAGCTCACCACGGCTTGTCTGGTGGGGGCGCGCGTGGTGCTGCTCAACTACTTGTTGCCGCGCGACGTGTTGCTGGTGATGGCCCGAGAGGCGGTGACCGGCCTGACCGCCGTGCCGCCGCTGTACATGCAACTGGCCGCGCTGGACTGGCCGGCCGAGGCGACGGCGCGGCTGCGCTATTGGGCCAACACGGGCGGGCGCATGCCCCGGGCAACGCTGGACGCATTGCGGGCGAAAGCGCCAGAGGCTCAGCCTTTCCTGATGTACGGGCTGACCGAGGCTTTCCGATCGACCTATCTGCCGCCCGAGCAGGTGGATCAGCGCCCTGACTCGATCGGTCGCGCCATTCCCAATGTGCAGGTGCTCGTGCTGCGCGACGATGGCACCGAATGCGCGGTGGACGAGCCCGGCGAACTGGTGCACCGCGGGCCGCTGGTGTCGCAGGGCTACTGGCGGCGGCCCGACGACACGGCCCAGCGTTTCAAGCCTCTGCCGTTGCACTTCCAGGTCGGTGGTCATGAGCGGCCCACACCGGAGATCGCGGTGTTTTCCGGCGACACGGTGCGGCGCGACGCTAACGGGTACCTGTATTTTGTGGGCCGGCGCGACGAGATGATCAAAACCTCAGGCTACCGGGTGAGCCCGACCGAGGTGGAGGAGGCGGTGTTCGCCAGCGGCCTGGTGCAGGAGTCCCTGGCGGTGGGCATGGAGCACGAAGCTTTGGGCCAGGCGATCCACGTGGTGGCGGTCGCGTCGGCCACGGCCAGCGGCGACGCCGTCCGTGACACCGCGGCCCTGCTGGCGTTTTGTCGCGCACAGCTGCCCGCGTACATGGTGCCGGCCGTGGTGCACTGGGTGGGCCAGCCGCTGCCGCGCAACCCCAATGGCAAGCTGGACCGCCAGCGCTGGAAGGCTGAACGTGCTGGGATTTGATGTCGACGGTGGTGATCTCCTGGTCGGTGGTCGGCGTTTGTCGACGCTGGTGGCAGATGTGGGTCAGACACCTTTTTATGCCTACGACCGGCAGCGCATCGCCGCTCGGGTGGCCAATGTGCGCGCCGTGCTGCCCAGCGGGGTGGACCTGCACTACGCCATCAAGGCCAACCCCATGCCTGAATTGCTGGCCTTCATCTCACCACTGGTGGAGGGGCTGGATGTGGCCTCTGCCGGTGAGTTGCAGCGTGCTTTGACGGCAGGCATGCCGTCGGGCGCCATCAGTTTCGCCGGGCCGGGCAAGCGAGCCAGCGAGCTGGATGCTGCGGTGGCCGCTGGTGTGCTGGTGAACGTGGAGTCGTTCCGCGAACTGCCTTTGCTGGTCGGGGCCAGTGCGCGGCACGGCCGGCCGGCCCGCGTGGCGGTGCGTGTGAACCCCGACTTTGAGCTGCGTGGCGCGGGCATGCGCATGGGTGGCGGCGCCAAACCTTTCGGCGTGGACGCCGAGCAGGTGCCGGCGCTGCTGCGGGCCATCGCTTCGGCCGGGCTGCAGTTTGAAGGTTTTCATCTATACGCGGCCTCCCAGATGCTCAAAGGCGATGCGCTGGCACAGGCCACGCTGGCCACCGGGGCGCTGCTGTTGCGCCTGAGTGCCGATGCGCCTGCACCCGTACGGCATCTGAACCTGGGCGGTGGCTGGGGGATTCCGTATTTCCCGAACGAGCAGGCGCTGGACGTGGCGCCGGTCTGCGCTGCGCTGCAGGAGCTGGTGGACAAGACCGCGCAGGAACTGCCCGGCGCACGCCTGCAGATCGAACTGGGGCGCTACCTGGTGGGCGAGGCGGGGGTGTACGTGGCGCAGGTGCTGGACCGCAAGGTCTCCCGCGGGCAGGTGTTTCTGGTCACCGATGGCGGCTTGCATCACCACCTGGCCGCCAGCGGCAACTTCGGTCAGGTGATCCGGCGCAACTACCCGGTGGCGATTGGCAACCGCATGGGCGCGGCAGAGCGCGAGGTGGTCAGCATCGTCGGCCCGTTGTGCACGCCGCTGGACCTGCTGGCCGAGCGGGTGGAGCTGCCGATGGCGCAGCCGGGCGACTGGGTGGTGGTGTTCCAGTCGGGCGCGTACGGGGCCAGCGCCAGCCCGCAGGCTTTCCTGGGACACCCGCCTTGCGCAGAGGTGCTGGTCTGAGCCAGCCCTGGCGCGCCGGCGCGGCGCTGCTGGCGGCCGCTGCCCTGTGCGCTGCGTTGTGGCTGGCGGCGCAGCACCCGGTGGCCCCGCTGGGGCTGCTGGCGGGCGTCTGGTTGGTGACCACTGTCACCGCCTGGCGGCCATCGGCCTGGCTGTTCTGGTTGCCGGCCCTGATGCCGATGCTGAATTTTTTCCCCTGGACCGGCTGGTGGCTGTTGGACGAGTCCGACCTGTTGGTGCTGGCGGTGTTGGCGGGCGGGTACGGGCGCCTCGCGTGGGCCGCCCCACCGATCGCTCGCGAACCGCTTCCCCGGTGGTGGGGCGCGGCCTGGATCGGGCTGGCGCTGTGTGTGGCCCAGGCGTGCTGGCGGGGCTGGGTGGACGCACCACCGCTGCCACCCCACACCGGCTGGCGGGATGCGATGTGGCAAGGTCTGTTCGCTGACCACCTGTCGGCCTGGAACAGCGTGCGCGTGGCCAAGTCCTTCGTCTGGGCGCTGCTGCTGGCGCCGCTGGCCTGGCATGCCGTCCGCGCTGACCGACAAGCGGCGGGTCTGGCCTTTGTACGCGGCATGTTGGCCGGTCTGGCGCTGGTGGGGGCGCTTGTGCTCTGCGAGCGTGAATCGCAGGTGGGGCTGCTGGATTTTTTCTCCGGTTACCGCACCAGCGCAGCGTTTTGGGAAATGCACGTGGGCGGCGGCGCGATCGACGCCTACCTGGCGCTGGCCGCGCCGCTGGCGCTGTGGGCGGTGTGGATGGCGCCCACGCGGTGGCGCGTTGGCCTCGCGGTCGGGCTGCTGTGGCTGACCATCTACGTGCTGCTGACCACCTATTCGCGTGGTGTCATGGGGGCGTTTGTGGTGGTGGTGCTGGCTTGGGCGTTCGCCTCTCGGTTGTTCCGGTTGCCGCACGACGGCCAAGGACCGGGCAGGCGTCGTGTGGTGATGGCGACCCTGATCGGCTTGCTCATCCAGGGGGGCGTTGTCATCGGTGCTGGCGCGTTTCTGGGTGATCGCCTGGAACAGACCGGCCAAGACCTGCAGGGGCGCTGGGTGCATTGGCAACGCGGCGCCAGCCTGTTGGAGTCCCCTGGGGCAGGATCATCGGGTTGGTTGTGGGGGCAGGGGATGGGGCGCTTCACGGCGCGGTACCGTGCGTTGGGCATGGAAGGTGAACTGCCGGGCCGTGCCACATGGCTTGGGGGAGCGCAGGGCGCTGGTGCGCTGGCGCTCAGTGGCCCCGACAGTCGGGATGCATTGGCACTGCAGTTCGGCTTGACCCAGCGGGTGCGGTTGGCCATGCCAGACGGTTACACGGCAAGGCTGCGCCTGTCTGGAACGCCCGGCCAGGAGGTGCTGGTGTCGCTGTGCCAGCGCCACCTCATCCATACCTTGACTTGCCAGTGGGCCAGCGGTGCGGTCGCACAGCCCGGACCCGGCGGCACGGCCTGGGTCAGTCTGCGCTTGAAGGGTTATCCATTGCCTGTGCCTGAGCGCAGCACGTTGCAGCCCACACAGGCCTTGCCGGCCGTGCTGACCTTGCACGCTACCCAAGCCGGTCAGACCAGCCACATCCATGAGGTGCAGTTGTGGGATGAGCGTGGACGGCAGCTCTTGCAGAACACCGACTTTTCATCGGGACTGAGCCACTGGATGCCTGCTGCTGAGTCCTATTACCTGCCGTGGCACATCGACAACCTGTACCTGGATGTGTTGCTGGAACTGGGCTGGGTGGGGCTGCTGCTGCTGGCCGCGATCACATGCGCGGCTTTGCTGGCGGTGTATCGCGGGCTGATGGCACGCGATGCGCTGGCCTGGGCCTATGGCGCTGCGTCGCTCGGTTTTTTGTCGATCGGGGCGCTGATCAGCGTCACTGAAATTCCCAGGGTGCTGCTGCTGGCCCTGATGACACTGCTGATGGCTTTGTGCCTTTGGACAAATCGACGACCGGATCTCTGTAACTGATTGTAATGACTCGCATTGCGCGTTATTCTCAGTGTCAGATGTTCCGACAGCTGTTCTGCCGGTCGGACACAGTCAGGGGCTGGTTTTGATCAAGGTTTTCAACCATTTCTTCCATCGCAGGACGCTGCTGCAGCTGTTTCTGGACCTGGCGGTCATCACGCTGGCGTTCCTGATCACGCTGGTGGCCGTCACCGGGGCAGATGCGGTCAGCAGCGAGCATTTGCTCAAGGGCCTGGCCCGAGGTGTGCTCATGGGGATGGGCTTCCTGGCTGTCAACGCTACGCTGGGTTTTTACGACAGCGGCAGCTTTTTCAGCGCCACCCAGGTGTGGGCCCGGGCGCTGGTGTCTTTTCTGGTGATGGGCATGGTGGTGGTGGCGGTGCTGCTGTTGCTGCCATTGCCGGCGTTTTTTGGTCGCAGCTGGGCGGTGGTCGTCGTGATGTTGGCCACCTCTGTGCTGCTGCTGTACCAGGTGCTGGGTGCTGCCTTGCTGCCACGTGCCGTCCCGCGCAACCGCGCACTGATTTATGGCACGGGCACCCGTGCGCAGGCTGTGGGGCAAAGGATGCGCCGACCCGGCTCCCATACCGAACTGGTGGGGTTCTTCGCCAGCCCCAACGAGCGGGAGCATCTGGTGTCGCAATGGGATGTGCTGGACGCCCAACAAAGCCTGCAGGCTCTGGTGCGGGACCAGCGCATCAATGAGATCGTGGTGGCGCTGTCGGAGCGGCGCGGCGGCAGCATGCCGATGCGCGAGTTGCTCGACTGCAAGCTCTCGGGGGTGCGCGTGATCGACGTCGCGACCTATTTCGAGCAGAACGCTGGACAGATCCGCCTGGACGCCATGTCGGCGGGCTTTCTGATTTTTGGCGAGGGCTTCAACCAGGGCTTCTGGCGGACGGGGACCAAGCGGGTGTTCGACATCTTCTCTGCGCTGGTGCTGATCGTTCTCAGCTCGCCGCTGATGCTGTTGGCAACGCTCGCGATCAAGGCTGAGAGTCCGGGGCCCGTGTTGTACCGGCAAGAGCGGGTGGGCCTGTTTGGTTCGGTGTTCAATGTCGTCAAGTTCCGCAGCATGCGCACCGACGCCGAAAAAGACGGCGTGCCTCGCTGGGCCACAGCGGGGGACAGTCGCATCACCCGCGTGGGGCGCATCATCCGCAAGCTGCGCATCGACGAACTGCCGCAGCTGTTCAGCGTGCTCGGGGGCAGCATGAGCATGGTGGGGCCGCGCCCGGAGCGACCGTACTTCGTCGATCAGCTCACCCAGGAGATCCCGTTCTACGCCGTTCGGCACAGTGTCAAACCGGGTGTGACCGGCTGGGCGCAGGTCAGCTACCAGTACGGCTCGTCCAAGGAAGACACCGTCGAAAAGCTGCAATACGACCTGTACTACGTCAAGAACCACTCGCTGTTTCTGGATCTCGTCATCCTGTTCCAGACAGTGGGTGTGGTGCTCACGGGCAAGGGTGCCCAGTGAGCCAGCCGTGCTGAGACTCAGTCCATGAACGAACTGGCCTTGCCGCTCACACGCTGGGGTTTTGGCCTGGCGATGCTGGCCTATGCCGGGCTGGCGGTGTACCTGCTCAGACGTGGACTTCTGCGGCGCCCGGTGAACCGCACGGGCCTGGCGGTGCTGACGGCGGTGGTGCTCACAGCGCTGTGGGCGGGCAGCGGTTGGCTGGCACTGGACGCCGGCGGTGGCTGGTGGTTCTGGACCCTTCTGCTGGACATGGCGCGCTACGGCGCCTGTTTTGAGTTCCTGGTGCAGCTGATCCGCCAAGGCCAGGAGCGCGACGGTGGTTTGCGGTGGATCGGTCCCCTGGCTTATGCCATGCCCGTGGTGGGCTTCTTGGCCTTGCTGCTGAGCGGCGGCCAAAGCAGTGGTGGGCCAGGCCTGGTGTTTCTGATGCTGATGCTGCTGTCGGTGCTGGGCCTGGTGCTGGTGGAGCAGCTGTTTCGCAATTTGCCGGAAGACGCGCAGTGGAACGCCAAACCCGTCTGCGTGGGTTTGGCGGGCAGTTTTGTGTTCGATCTCTACCTGTTTTCACAGGCGGTGCTGTTCGGCGGCATGGATGTTGACGCGCTGAGCATCCGCGGCCTGGTCCATGCCGCGCTGATGCCGCTGCTGCTGTTGTCCAGCACGCGTCACCGCAACTGGATAGGCAAGATCCGGGTGTCGCAGCGGGTGATCTTCCACTCGGCCAGTCTGCTGATCGTCGGCGCCTACCTGCTTTTCATCTCGGGTGTGGGCTATTACGTGCGCTACTTTGGTGGCGACTGGGGGCGTGGCATCCAGCTCGCACTGGTGTTTCTGGCGCTGGTGTTGTTGGTCACGGTGGCCTGGTCGCGCTCGTTGCGCGCGCGCTTGCGGGTCTGGCTGGGCAAACACTTTCTGCGCTACCGCTACGATTACCGGGAAGAGTGGTTGCGCTTCACGCAGACGTTGTCGGCCGCATCCGATCCACAGGATGTGGGGCCAAGGGTGATCCGGGGGCTGGCCGATATGCTGGAGAGCCCGGCTGGCGCCTTGTGGATGCATCGGCCCGAGGACAAAAAGCTGCGCAACACCGCGTGCTGGAACCTGGCCCGTACGACGGACGAAGAGCCGGCGGATTCGCCTTTGCTGGACTTCATGCGCCGTACCGGCTGGGTGGTGAACCTGGAGGAGTACCGCCGCAAGCCGCAGATGTACGAGCACCTGGCCTTACCCGCCTGGTTGCTGGCCCAGCCACAGGCCTGGTTGCTGGTGCCCTTGTGGCTGGGCCAGGAACTGCTGGGCTTTGTGCTGCTGGCCAGCCCGCGCACCCGCATGGACGTGAACTGGGAGGTCACCGATCTTCTCAAGACCGCTGGCCGCCAGGCCGCCAGCTACCTGGCCCAGATGCAGGCCACCGAGGCACTGCTCGAAGCCCGCAAGTTCGAGGCGTTCAGCCGCATGTCGGCCTTTGTTGTGCACGACCTCAAAAACATCGTGACCCAGCTCTCGCTCATGATGAAAAACGCACAGCGGCTGGCACACAAACCCGAGTTCCAGGCCGACATGCTCATGACAGTGGACAACTCCCTCGAGCGCATGCGCCAGTTGATGCTGCAGCTGCGCGAAGGAGCGGCACCGGCGGGCGCTGCGGTGGGCGTTGACCTCGCGCGCATCGCCCGCACGCTCGACGAATCGGTGCGCCGCCGTGGTCGCGTGCTGGAGCTCGATGTGCCCCAACCGGTGGCCACGCGCGGTCATGTCGAGCGCATGGAGCGCGTGATCGGTCACCTGGTGAACAACGCACTCGATGCGACCACGCTGTCGCAGCGGGTGTGGCTCAAGATCGACCGCGTGGGCAGCCATGCGCGCGTTGAAGTGGGTGACAATGGGCAAGGCATGTCGGAGTCGTTCATGCGCGACCGTCTGTTCAAGCCCTTCGAAACCACCAAAAACACGGGCATGGGCATTGGTGCCTACGAGAGTTTTCAATACGTACAGGAACTGGGTGGCAAAGTCGATGTCCGAAGCCGGGAGGGTGAGGGCACTGTGGTGACCTTGCTGCTGCCGCTGATCGAAACCTTCAGCCGTTCCGACCTGCAAACCCTGGAAGAAGCATGAGTTCGGAAAAAGCCGCTCAGCTGCTGATCGTCGAAGACGATCTGGCCTTGCAAAAGCAGATCAAATGGTCGCTGGACCAGTTTGAGAGCGTCGCCGCGGACGACCGCGAATCGGCGCTCAACCAGCTGCGCCGCCACAACCCGCCGGTGGTCACCATGGACCTGGGGCTGCCGCCTGACGCCGATGGCTGCGCCGAGGGCTTTGCGCTGCTTGAGCAGATGCTGGCTGCCGCGCCCGACACCAAGGTGATCGTGCTGACCGGTCAAAATGCCCAGGACAACGCCTTGCGCGCGGTGGCCATGGGCGCATACGACTTTCTGGCCAAGCCGTTTGAGCCCGAGATGCTCGCGCTTACCGTGCAACGTGCCCTGCGTTTGCACGAATTGCAGTCCGAGAACCAGCGCTTGCAGGCCATGCGCCAGCCCGACGCCCTCGCGGGGCTGATCACGCGCGACCCCGAGATGCTGCGCATCTGCCGCACCATCGAAAAAGTGGCCAACAGCGGTGCGACGGTGCTGCTGCTGGGCGAAAGCGGTACCGGCAAGGAGGTCCTGGCGCGGGGCCTGCACCAGGCGTCCAACCGCAAGTCCGCGCGTTTTGTCGCCATCAACTGCGCGGCCATCCCGGAGAACCTGCTGGAAAGCGAACTTTTCGGCTACGAAAAGGGCGCCTTCACCGGAGCGGCCAAAACGACGCTGGGCAAGATCGAAACCGCCCACGGTGGCACGCTGATGCTTGACGAAATCGGCGACCTGCCCATGGCTTTGCAGGCCAAGCTGCTGCGCTTCCTGCAGGAGCGGGTGATCGAACGCCTGGGCGGGCGGCAGGAAATCTCCGTTGATGTACGCATCGTGTGCGCCACCCACCAGGACCTGCGCAAGCTCATCAGCGAAGGCAAGTTTCGAGAAGACCTCTACTACCGCCTCGCCGAGATCGTGGTCAATATCCCGCCGCTGCGCGACCGCGTGGGCGACGCCGCCTTGCTGGCCCATGCATTCACCCGGCGATTCGCGCAGGAGCAGAACCGCCGCAGTCTGAGCCTGGCGCCCGATGCCCTGCGCGCCATCGAGGCGCACCGCTGGCCCGGGAATATCCGTGAGCTGGAGAACTGCCTCAAACGGTCGGTCATCATGGCCGACGGTAGCCAGATCACGGCAGATGATCTCGGCCTACCCGTTCTCGTCTCGGCGGATGACGAGGTCACACTGGATCTTCGAGCCGTTCGTGACGAAGCTGAGAAAAAGGCTGTGATAGCTGCGCTTGCGCGATCCAACGGAAATGTGCTCAAAGCGGCTGAAATTCTGGGCATCAGCCGACCGACGCTGTATGACGTGATGCATCGCCTGGGGCTCAAATGAGTCTAGGCATTCTGCGGAGATCAAGAACATGAAACAGACCGCTCACAGGCTGGGTCGATTGACATGGGTACTTCTGGTCGCTGGCGTTTTGAGCGCCTGCGGGAACAAAGATCCGCAGGAGCTTGTGGTAGCTGCTCGGCAATACATCCAGAAGAATGATTACCCAGCGGCGATCATCGAACTCAAGAACGCATTGCAAGCGCAGCCGGACTTGGCGGAGGCACGTCTGCTGCTGGGCAAGGCCATGCTGGCAAATGGAGACGCAGTCGGTGCCGAGGCGGAACTGCGAAAGGCGAGGGAAGTCAACTATTCGCCGAACGAGGTATCGCCGCTACTGGCCAGAGCTTGGTTGGCGCTGGGTCAGCCCAAGAAGGTCACCGAAGCCTTTGACCAAACGAAACTCGACTCTCCACAGGCTCAAGCGGAATTGCTGACTTCTTTGGCTGTTGCCTGGCGGATGCAAAACCGCGGTGAAGACCATCGCAAGCGACTGAAGGAGGCGCTTGCGATCAGCCCCGAGTTGGCTGCTGCGGTCATCGAACACGCGCGTCAACTGGCAGGGGATCGTGCCTTCGACCAAGCGTTGATCGAACTCGATGAACTGCTGGGGCGAGAGCCTCGCAATGCCGATGCGCTCAAATTGCGCGGCGATGTGCTTCAACTCGGGCTACAGAAAAGTGACGAGGCATTGCAGTCCTATCAGGCAGCCGTCGCCGCCTCGCCCAAGCACTTGGACGCTCACGTCGCGCTGGTGCGTCTGCTCATGGCGACGGGAAAGAACGAAGACGCAGTAAACGCGCTGCGTGCGTTGGTAGGCTTCGCACCAGGTCATCCGTCGACGCTTTACCTGCAGACCCAGGAGGCTTATCAAAAGCAGGACATGAAGACGGCCAAGGAGCGCGTTCAACAACTGCTCAAAGTGGTACCTGACAGCCCGAATGCCAACGAAATCGCGGGTGCGATCGAGTTGCAGACGGGGTCAGTTGTTCAGGCGCAGGCTTATCTGAGCAAAGCGCTCAAGATTGCTCCCGGCTTGCGCGTGGCGCGGCGCGCTCTTGTCGCTGCGCATCTTCGCGCAGGGCAACTGGATCAGGCCGTAGCCGCTTTGCCCGGCGATCTGAAGGGACCTGCAGGCGATGCAGATCCTGAGATGCTTTCAGTCGCAGGCCGGGTTTACATGGCCAAAGGTGAGTTCGAAACGGCACAGGGCTTCTTCAAACGAGCCACCCGGGCAGACCCCAAGAACCCGGGAAAAAGAACTTCCTTGGCGGTGAGTCAGTTCATGTCGGGACAGACCGATCTGGCGCTCAATGAGCTGGCCGCGATTGCATCGCAGGACGAAGGTATCGTCGCCGACATGGCGCTGATCAATGCCCATATGCAGCGCAAGGAGTACGCCAAGGCACTTGCTGCCATCAGCGCCTTGGAGTCCAAAAGATCCACAGACCCTATGCCCAGGCACCTCAAGGGTGTGGTGCTGTCGATGCAGAACGATCGCGCGAGAGCTCGTACGGCATTCGAAGACGCTCTCAAGCTCGATCCCAGCTATCTGGCCTCGGTCGCGGGCTTGGCATCCCTCGATCTGGCCGAGAGGAAGCCAGATGCAGCGGTGCAACGGGTGGATGCACTGACGAAGCAGTCACCAGAAAATCCATCGGCCTGGCTGGCTCTCGCTGACGTGCTGCAGTCCACCGGCGCGACGAAAGAGAAGGTCGGTGCAGCTATCGATCAGGCGGTCAAGCTGGCGCCACAGGACATACGCGCGCGTGTCATGCTGATCGAGCATTACTTACGCCAAAAAGAGGCCAAGGCTGCACTTGCTTCCGCTCAGGCTGCTGCGGCGGCTATCCCGGATGCGCCTGAAGTGGTGGCTGGTCTTGGGCAGGCCCAGGCTCAGGCTGGAGAGAGCCTCCAGGCCATTGCGACCTTCAACAAACTTGTGACGCTCATGCCGGGGTCACCCATGCCCTATTTGCTGATGGCGAGCACGCAGATCGCCAGCAAGGACAACGCTGCCGCCATGCAAAGCGTCAGCAAGGCCTTGTCTGTCCAGCCAGACTTCTTGCCAGCCCAGCGCGCGATGGCAGAGCTGGCGGTCGCCTCTCGGCAAATCGACAAAGCGCTTTCCGTCAGCAAGGACATGCAAAAGCAGCGACCCAATCAGCCCCTCGGCTATGTATTGGAGGGTGACGTCCATGCAGCGTTCAAACAGTGGGAGCCCTCTGCAACTGCATATCGGAACAGTCTCAAGATCTCTCCGCTTCCAGAAGCCGCTGTCAAGCTGCATTCGGTTTTGACGGCTGCCGGCAAGCAGGCAGAGGCTGATCGCTGGGCAGAGGAGTGGAACAAGAGCCAGCCCAAAGATGTGGCCATGTCGATCTTTCTGGGGGACAGGGCGATCGCGGCCGGACATGTGTCCGAGGCTACCCGTCACTACGAGCGGGTGGTAGCACTTCAGCCTACCAATGCCTTGGCGCTCAACAACCTCGCGTGGCTGGCTGGCGAGCAAGGACGAGCCGACGCTATCTCAATTGCCGAAAAGGCGAACCAGGCGGCGCCGAACCAGCCTGCATTCATGGACACATGGGCCATGTTGTTGTCTGCCAAGGGGGAGCACGCCAAGGCTCTTGAACTGCAGTCAAAGGTCGTGGAACTGAAGCCGGAAACGCCGCTGTTCAAGTTGAATCTGGCGAAGATCCAGATCAAGGCTGGGAACAAGGATGCCGCCAGGAGGATCCTTGAAGAGCTGGCTGCCATGGGTGACAAGTACCCAGATCAAGCGGAAGTGGTGAAATTGAAGCAGGCTCTCTGAGTGTTTGACAGTTCTTGTTGTGGTGTCGATTTTTTTGTCATGTCTGTCGGTGCCATAGCCTGTTTCACAACCCTTCCGACCAAAAATGTAAGCGAATCAAGGGCTTGGTGTAGTTGTGTTGTTCGGCGTGAATCTTGCTTACACTTTTAGTAACATTTCGTCTGGTACTGGTACTGGTAGTGGGGGTGGTTGTGCTCCGGTGACCAGTCGACAACAAACATTCAACAGATAGGCGGTCCATCATGTCCAATGATCCAAAAGAAGGCAGGCCTGATCTCGAAAAAAGGCAAGAGCCAGGCTCGGACGAGGCTGGTGTTTCTCGTCGTCGCTTGCTCAGGGCTGGCCTGTCGGCGGCTCCTGTGGTCGCCACGTTGACGAGCAATTCGGTGCTGGCGGGCGACTATTCGGGCAAGGGCTGCATCAAGCCGTCTTCGTTTGCTTCGTACGTCAACAACGGTGCTCGTCTGAGTAACTTTGATCCTGGGCGAGATGGATGTGGATGCCGTAAGCCCGCAGATTGGTGTCAGTCGTCCTATGACAGCAAGACCTCAAAGCGCCTCGGCGATTGTGGTCTGACCAATCTGACACGGGTGAAATGCCGCAAGTCAGACTGGTCGTACGGCAATCACAGACTCAAAGAGGTTTTGTCCTGTCCAGACTTGGATGAAGATACCAAGCTTGGCAAGTATTTGGTCGCTTGCTACCTGAGCGACGGGGATGGCTTGATTTCACCGTTCTCACAGACGCAGTGCAAGACGATCTGGGCCAACGGAGGGACCTGGACAGACGCTTCAGGTAAACCATGGAGCAAGGTCTTCATGCTCAGTTATCTGGACCACGTTTTCAAAGCGTGACAGTTAAGGAGGCAGGTCGTTGGCGTGCTACCGCGTCATCGGCACAGTGTGCCCATGTGGTGTGGCCTGACGGTGCAGTGATCTTTCAGCCGTGGGATGGCAAGCTGCTGGCAATGTCGTATCTGGGAGTCTCTGTATGGCGCGCTTTGCTGGAGAGCGGGGATGTCTCGGTGGCGGATTTGGCACTTCGACTGTTGGATTCGCGGGACGAAGATGAATTGATGCGCCTCGAGGACATTCTGGTTCAGCTAGCGTCTCTGGACTTGGTCGCCTGTGCAGATCACTGAAGCGACAGTGCTTTTGTCCAGCCTATCGGCGGCTGAGGTCAAGTGCCGTTTGCAAAGTGGCTCCTTCTCGATTCACATCCCCCCTTTTGTCTTTCGCATCCGCAGCGACATTCCTGTTGTGCAGGAGGGGCTCACGCGTCTTTACGCTGGGTACCGAATTCCGGATGCCGAATCGACCTTCGCCGATTTCCATCTTTCGGTGACCGGCCATTGGAACGGGTGGCATCGGGTTTGCAAGTTCAAGATGGACGGGTTTCTTCCCTTCAGTCCATTGGCTTACGGCGAGGCCTTTGCTTTGCTTGAATGGGGTATGAACTGGTGTGTGACCGGCTATGCGCACCACTGGTTGACCCTGCATTCGGCGGTGCTCGAAAAGGATGGGCGTGCGGTGCTCATGCCTGCGCCGCCCGGATCTGGCAAGAGTACGCTGTGTGCCGCCTTGATGCTTCATGGCTGGCGGTTGCTGTCCGATGAGATGGCCCTGCTTGATCCCGAGACCGGACTTGTCACGCCATTTCCACGCCCGGTGAGCCTGAAGAACCAGTCGATTGAGTTGATACGAAGCTTGGCGCCTGCAGCAACCATCGGTCCGGTCGCACATGACACGATGAAGGGCAATGTGGCGCACCTTCGGGTGAGTGAGGGCAGTCTTGCGAGATCGGATGAGACTGTTGCGCCCGCATGGGTGGTTTTTCCGAGGTTCCAGGCTGATGCCGGTCTGACGGTGATCCCGAGACCCAAGTCCACATCGCTTCTGGATCTCGCCAGCAACAGCTTCAACCATCACATCCATGGGGTGTCTGGTTTCACGACGCTGGTGGGTGTGGTCAATCGATGCGACTGCTTCGACTTGCGCTACAGCAAGGTGGATGAGGCCCTTGCCTGGTTCGACGCCTTGGAGCCCTCCGCGTGAGTCGCCAGGGGCTGTCACTCCTGGTGAGCGCACTGACCACACCAGGAACAGTGGCCAGTTTGTCTCCAGTCGAATGGGATGAACTGATTCGCCTCGCACGATCGGCCGATGTTCTCGCCCGCCTTGATGTGCGGATTCAAGCTGTAGGTCTTCTGTCGACGGTTCCGTTGTCTGTTCGAAGGCACCTTGGTGCAGCCAGGCTGCTGGCACAGCGACAGCAGGATGAGCTGGCGTACGAGATTTCGGTCCTATCAGACGTTCTGGAAAAAGAGAATATTCAGCTGGTCTTGCTCAAAGGCGCCGCTTATGCGGCAGCCCACATGCAGACGGCGATGGGGCGCATGGTTTCCGATGTGGACGTTTTGGTCCCACAAGATCGACTGGTGCACGCGGAAGCCGCATTGATGCGTTCGGGCTGGCTGGCGACCAACCGTGATGTCTACGATCAGCACTACTACCGCAAGTGGATGCATGAAATCCCACCTCTCCAGCATGTTCACCGAGGGTCTGTGCTGGATGTCCACCATGCTGTGGTTCCGCCGACGGCGGGGTATAGGTTGGACAGCAGAGTGTTGCTTGAAGCGGCCGTTCCAGTGAAGGGGTCGCTCAATGTTCGGGTGCTCTGTGATGTGGATATGGTGTTGCACAGCGCGGTTCATCTGATGCACGAAGGGGAACTAGAGCTTGGTTTTCGTGGGCTGCTGGATCTGGACCTGATGCTCAGGGAGCTATCAGACGGTGCCGGTTTCTGGTCGCGACTGATCGATCGGGCCGTCTTATTGGGACTGCAAAGACCGGCTTTCCTTGCCCTCCGGTATGCGCAAATGATGCTGGCGACCCCGGTCCCGCGTGAAGCGCTGGACGGGCTGCAAGCGCGCGCACAGGGCGTCGGGGCGGCGCGACTGGCCCTGCTGGATTTTCTGTACGTGCGGGGCTTGCAACCGGATCACCCAAATCTCTCGGATGGGTGGACGGCGATCGCACGCCAAGTGCTCTATCTTCGCTCGCACTTCATGCGCATGCCGTGGTATCTATTGCTACCGCACCTGGTGCGCAAATCGATTCGACGTTTGCTCGAAACGTTCAACAGCAAGCAAGGGGTGACCGATGCAGCGGCGTGAACTCTGCGTGGCCTCGCTGGGATGGTGTCTTGCCGGGGGCATGAGTGGCGCGCAGGCAGCAGGTCTGGCCGACACGGTGCTCAAGGTGAAAGCCGCCATCGTCCTTGTCGGGACTTACAAGCCCACCGATAACCCCCGCTTCCAGCTTCGTGGGACCGGTTTCGTTGTGGGTACGGGGCAGCGCGTGGTGACCAACGCCCATGTGTTGCCTGAGCTCACCGGGCTCAGTGATGAGCCCACCCTGGTGGTGCAGGTTCGCGGGCCGGATGGTCAGTGGCAACGCCGCAATGCGGTGCGCGAGCTGCGTGATGACCCTAGAGATCTTGCCATCCTGCGGATGGAGGGCGATCCTGTGCCTGCTCTGCAGTTGGGTGATTCAGATCGCGTCCGTGAGGGGGATGATCTGGCCTTCACCGGGTTTCCGATTGGCGGGGTGCTGGGGTTTTCGCCGGTCACACACCGCGCTACGGTGTCGTCCATCACCGCAGCAGCATTGCCCAGTCCGGTGGCAAGGCAGTTGCAGGAGCGTGCTGTTCGTGGATTACGGGACGGCACCTTCGACATTTTTCAGCTCGATGCGACCGCTTATCCGGGCAATAGCGGCGGACCATTGTTCGACCCACAGTCGGGGGAGGTCATGGGCGTCCTGAACATGGTCCTCATCAAGGGAACCCGTGAATCGGCGTTGAGCCAGCCATCGGGCATCGCTTACGCCATTCCGATCCGGCACGTACGGGAACTGATGGGGCGGCAGCCCTGACGTCACGTACCCAGGATCGGGACGGCTTCAGGCACTGCGGTAGCCAGCAGGGTTGCCCCGCTGCCAGCGCCACGCATCGTCGCACATCTGCTGCAGCCCGCGCTGCGCTGCCCAGCCCAGCAGCTGTTGTGCCCTTTGGGGCTCTGCGTAGCACGCGGCCACGTCACCCGCGCGGCGTTCGGCGATGCGGTAGGGGATCTCGCGGCCGCTCGCGGCCGATAGCGCCTTCACGATGTCCAGCACGCTGTAGCCAATGCCGGTGCCGAGGTTGACTGATGTGCAGCCGTCGTGGCCTGCCAGGTATTCGATGGCGCGCAGGTGACCCAGCGCTAGATCCACCACGTGGATGTAGTCGCGCACGCCGGTGCCATCGGGTGTGGGGTAGTCGCCCCCCCAGACATTGAGGTATTCGCGCTGGCCGATGGCGACTTGCGTGACATACGGCATGAGGTTGTTCGGGATGCCTTGCGGGTCTTCGCCGATCAGGCCGCTGGCGTGTGCGCCCACCGGGTTGAAGTAGCGCAGGATGGCTACTCGCCAGGCTGGCTGGCTGCGGTGTAACTCGCGCAACATGTTCTCGATGACCAGTTTGGTCTGGCCGTAGGGGTTGGTGGCCGAGAGCGGGTGGTCTTCGGTCAGCGGCAGTTTCTGCGGATCGCCGTACACCGTGGCCGAGGAACTGAACACGATGCGGCGCACGCCGGTGGCTTCCATCGCTTCGAGCAGGCGCACGGTGCCGACCACGTTGTTGTCGTAGTAGCGCAGCGGTTGCTGCACCGATTCGCCCACCGCTTTGAGGCCAGCGAAATGGATGACGGCCGATGGCTGGCTCTGGCGCAGCGCGGCTTGCAGCGCAGCGCCGTCGCGGATGTCGCCTTCGATGATCCGAACGGTTTTGCCGGTGATGCGCTCGACGCGGGCGAGCGACTCCCGGTGTGAGTTGCAGAAGTTGTCGAAGACGGTAACGTCGTGGCCCGCCTGCAGCAGTTCCACGCAGGTATGAGAGCCGATGTAGCCGGCGCCGCCGGTGACGAAGATCATGTGGTGTTCCCTAGATGTATGTGCACATGCAAAAGCAGCGCACGGCACGCAACAATGCAACTGTAATGGGTGCTCGTGCCCGAAGGAGTGCGGACGTGGAACAGGTGGATGTGGTGGTGATCGGCGCCGGGGTGGTCGGGCTGGCGGTGGCGCGTGCACTCGCACTGGCCGGACGCGACGTGATGGTGCTGGAGTCTGAAGCGGCTATTGGCCAGGGCACCAGTTCGCGCAACAGCGAAGTGATCCACGCGGGCAGCGAGTACCCGGCCGGATCGCTCAAGGCCAGGCTGTGTGTTCGCGGCAAAGGGCTGCTGTACGACTACTGCGAGCAGCGCGGTGTGGCGCACCGCCGCTGCGGCAAACTGATCGTGGCCAACACTGGGTCGCAGGTGGCGGGGCTGCCGGCCATCGTGCACCAGGCGGCAGCCAACGGCGTGGGCGACCTGGTGCTGATCACGCGCGAGCAGGCGAGGGCGATCGAGCCGCAGCTCGAATGCCTGGCGGCTGTGCACTCACCGTCCACCGGTATCGTCGATAGCCACGCCCTCATGCTGGCGCTGCAGGGCGATCTGGAAAACCTGGGTGGCCTGGTGGCGTGCCACAGCGCGGTGGACCGGATGCGTGCCGTGGTCGATGGCATCGAGGTCCATGCAGTGGACGGCACGGCGCTGCTGGCGCGCACCGTGGTCAACGCGGCGGGGCTGCAGGCCTGTGCGGTGGCGCTGAGCACCGAGGGCCTGAACCCGCGTCATGTAC
>NZ_JBPCSJ010000317.1:0-8891 GCF_051007235.1 Hydrogenophaga sp.
AGGCCCACCCGGCAGCAGGCTGGCCCGTCTTTTCCCGCAGGGATGCGTCAGGTCGTCGACATCTCACCAGAAGCCTTTCATGCCGCCAAACAGAAAAATCAACGCGGGACCATCGGGGTCTGCCAAATCGGGAGGAAGCAGCGAGACCGATGCGTGGTCGCTGGACGACCACTGGCCCAGCCTGATCTCCGGGCTGGCCGACCAGATCACCGAGGGTGTCAGCGCGCTGCAGCAGCAGATCGACCAGCTCCTGGCCCGTGGCCGCATCAGCAAGGCAGAACACCGCACATTGAGTATCCCGGCCGAGCGCATCAAGCTGGCCGGCGTCGGTGCCCAGCAGGTCACCCGCTTCTACAGCGGTCGCATCCGCCAGACCCACGAGAAGGTGGACATGGCAGTGCTGGTGGAAGGCGTGCTGCAGGAGCGCAAACAGGAACTGGGACTGCTGGGCATCGCGCTGCGCCGCAAACTCAAACCGGTCGAGGTGCTGATCGACCCCACGGTGGCCCATACCTTCGTCAACGCCGTGCTTGACTGGGGTCTGCCGTTTGGCAACCGGGTGGATGTGCGCATGGACCTCAACGCCTGGCCGCAGCACGCGCGCCTGCAGGTGCGCGTGTCCAACGACGGCGTGCCGCCCTCCAGCGCCGCCAGTCCCGACAACCTCAGCTGGATACTGATCCGCCAGATCGCCCTGACGGCTGGTGGCATCGAGATCGACCGCGAGATGGACCAAGAAGGGGTGGGATTCACCGCCCTGTTCACCCGCACTGTGCAGGCGGTGGACGGCATTTCGGCGGTGGACCTTTCGGACGAGCAGTCCTCCATGTTCAAGTCGCTTTCCGGCACCTACGTGCTGACCATCTCGCCGAGCCTGCAGATCCGGGCCGATGTGCGCGACGCGCTGCGCGAGATCGGCATCTCGTCCGACAGTGTGGTGGACTTCAACCAGGCGCGTGAGGCGATCAAGAGCCGCATGCCCAACCTGATCGTGGTCGATTCCGAAATCAAGGACGACGCCTTCGAGTCCTTCCGGCACGACCTGCTGCGCGAGGTGTTCGAGTTCCCCTTCGTGGAAATCTCCCCGGACGACAGCTCGTTCGACATGTCCGGCTTCGGGGAGTTTTCCATGGCCAAGGTCGGGCGCGGCAACATCCGGGAAGCCCTGGGGACGGCCGTGATGTTCGAGCTGGCCAAGATGATGTAAGACCTTGGTATTCGCTATCGTTCAAATAGCCGAGATGTGGGGCGACCCCTGTCAGATCTGACAGGTTTTGCTTGGAAGCCCGCTGAATTATGTTGTAACATTCATACCGGACGAACCGAAAGGCAAGTCCCCCGCTTTTCCTCCCTGAGCGGGTGCCTTAGTGTGTGACAGCAAAAAGGCTTATCCACCCGGCCCTTGTGGGTCGGGTTTTTTTTCGTCTGCGCGCAGCGCCAGTGCCGGCCTGCTCGGCCAGGCGGCGACCCTGGGCACTACACTGCCGCCATGCTTTGGGTCAAAACTTTCCACATCGTGTTCATCGACAGCTGGTTCGCTGGCCTGTTCTACTTGCCACGCATTTTTGTGAACCTCGCCATGGTGCCACCCGAGAGCGTGGCCGAGCGCGAGCGCCTGATGCTCATGGCGGGCAAATTGTTTCGCTTCATGACGCTGCTGGCCGTGCCGGCGTTGGCGCTGGGTTTGTGGCTCTGGCTGGGCTACGGCATTGGCATGGGGCCGGGCAACGGCTGGATGCACGCCAAACTGTTGTTCGTCGTTTTGCTGCTGGGCTATCACCACGCCTGCTGGACGATGCTGCGCAAATTCCGCAACGGCCAGAACCGCCGCAACCACGTCTGGTACCGCTGGTTCAACGAAGCGCCTGTGGTCATGATGGTGATCGTGGTGGCGCTGGTGGTGGTCAAGCCTTTCTGACGGGGTGCAAGCGGCTGTGCAAGCGCGCTCGTCGGCCTGGACACTGGCGCTGATCTTCACCGGGCTGGTGCTCTACGCCAGCCTGTACCCCTTCGAGGGCTGGCGAGCACAGGGTGTTTCTCCTCTGGCCTTTTTGTGGGCCCCTTGGCCCCAGTACTGGACGGGCTTCGACCTGTGGTCCAACCTGGTGGGCTACATGCCGCTCGGTTTTTTGCTGGCGCTGGGCATGATGCGCGCCGGTTGGGGCGCCTGGTCGTGGCCGTTGGCGGTGCTGTGGTCGCTGCTGCTGACGCTGCTGGTCGAAACCGTGCAGAACTACCTGCCCATGCGCGTGCCGTCCAACGTGGACCTGGGGCTCAATGCCGCTGGCGCCCTGGTGGGGGCCAGCGCTGCCTGGGTGCTGCAGCGTTTGGGGGCTTTGCGGCGCTGGAGCCAATTCCGTGCCGACTGGTTCTTTCCGCAGGCCCATGGCGGTCTGGTGTTGCTGGCGCTCTGGCCGGCTGCTCTGCTGTACCCGGCTTCGGTGCCGTTCGGACTGGGGCAGGTGTGGGAGCGGCTGGAGGCTGGGCTGGTGCGGTTGCTGGCCGATACGCCCTTTCTGGCCTGGGTGCCGCTGCGGGCCGACGAGGCGCTGCCACTCAGCCCCCTGGCCGAGGCGTTTTGCATCGCGCTGGGGCTGCTGGCACCCTTGCTCATGGGGTACGCTGACTTGCGTTCGGTGGGGCGCCGCGGTGTTTTCCTGGTGATGTTGTTTGCCTGCGCCCTGGGCGTGTCGGGGCTTTCGTCAGCACTCACTTACGGGCCGTCGCACGCATGGTCCTGGATCACGCCGCAGGCCGGGGTCGGCATGGGGCTGGCGCTGCTGCTGGGCCTGCTGTGTTTGACGCTGCCGGTCAGGCTGTGCCATGTGGGCCTGCTGCTGAGCCTGGCAGTGTCGCTGAGTCTGCTGAACCGGGCGCCGGTCAGCCCGTACTTTGCGCAGTCGCTGCAGGTGTGGGAGCAGGGGCAGTTCATTCGTTTCCATGGGTTGTCCCAGTGGCTGGGCTGGGCGTGGCCGTTCGCGGCGCTCTGGCTGTGCGTGCGTGCGCTGGCCCGGCCACCCGGGCGCGCCGACTAAAATCCCGCCATGGCTGACAACAATTCTTATTACGAGCGTCACATCTTCTTTTGCCTGAACCAGCGCGACAACGGCGATGCCTGCTGCGCGCAACACCAGGCGCAAGAAGCGTTTGACCGCTGCAAGTCGCAGGTCAAGGCGCTGGGGCTGGCCGGGCCGGGCAAGGTGCGCGTGAACAAGGCGGGCTGTCTGGACCGTTGCGCGGGCGGGCCGATCGCGGTCGTCTACCCCGAGGCGGTCTGGTACAGCTTCGTCGACGCGAGCGACATCGACGAAATCGTCACCTCCCATCTGCGCGATGGTGTGGTGGTGCAGCGCCTGCAGACCCCGTCCGACGTCGGGCGCTGAGTGCGCCCACCCCCTCCCCGGCCGCCGAGGGCGGCCCAGCCCGGAGCGCGCCCATGAACGCCCAGACCGCATTTCTGCTGCAAGACGGCCCTGCTGGACAGATCGAGGTCGCCATCGACCGGCCGGAAGGCGCGCCGTTGGGCGTGGCGGTGATCGCGCACCCCCATCCCCTGCACGGCGGCACGCTGACCAACAAGGTGGTGCAGACGCTGGCGCGCGCCTTCGTGCTGGCGGGCTGGACGGCTGTGCGCTTCAACTTTCGCGGTGTGGGACGCAGCGAAGGCGTCTACGACGAAGGGCGCGGCGAGCTGGACGACCTGCTGTCGGTCGTGCGCGCCCAGGCGCCCGATGGGCCGCTGTGCCTGTCCGGTTTTTCGTTCGGGGCTTTTGTCACCAGCCACGCCGCCGCCCAGTTGCAGCCCCAGCGCGACGTTCAGCGACTGGTGCTGGTGGGCACGGCGGCCAGCCGTTTTTCCGTGGCGGCCGTGCCGCCGGAACTTCACCTGCGCAGCCTGGTCATCCACGGCGAGCTGGACGACACCGTGCCGCTGGCGTCGGTGATGGACTGGGCGCGTCCCCAGAACCTGCCGGTGCTGGTGGTGCCCGGTGGCGGACATTTCTTTCATGGCCAGCTGCCGTTGCTGCGGGAACTGGTTTTGCGTCATCTGCGCGCATTAGGGCGTCGCGGTTTTTCTTCTCTTTGTCAGGGTCTAGATGTCTTTGCGTCGTTGGTTTTCTCGATGGATGTGTGTGTGGGCCGCTGTGGCGGCCTTTTCTGCGTCGGCGCAGGCGCCGCAGCCCCCCGAAATCGCTGCCCGTGCCTACCTGTTGGTGGACGTGACCGCCGGTCAGGTGCTGGCCGCCAAGGACGCCGACAAACCGGTCGAGCCCGCATCGCTGACCAAGCTGATGACCGCCTACATCGTGTTCGACGCGCTCAAGGCCGGCAAGATCAGCCTGACGCAGACCTTCCCGGTGAGCGAGCGCGCGTGGAAGATGCCGGGCTCGCGCATGTTCATCGATCCCAAGATGCAGGTGCCGCTCGAAGACTTGATCAAGGGCATGATCGTGCAGTCCGGCAACGACGCCACCATGGCGCTGGCCGAGGGCGTGGGCGGCTCGGCAGAGCGGTTCGTGCAGATGATGAACGATCAGGCCAAGGCGCTGGGCATGAAGTCCAGCAGCTTCAAGAACCCCGAAGGTTTGACGGTGGCGGGGCATATGACCACTGCGCGTGACCTGGCCACGCTGGCCACGCGCCTGATGCGCGACTTCCCCGAATACGTCGGTTACTACGCGATCCAGCACTACCGCTACCCGGGCACGCCGGCGGCCAACGACACCAACCGCAACCTGCTCCTGTTCCGCGATCCGAGTGTGGACGGCCTCAAGACCGGTCACACCGATGCGGCGGGCTACTGCCTGGTGGCCACGGCGCGCCGCGCGGTGCCTGCGCTGGGAACTGGTGCCCAAGGCCAGCGCCGCTTGCTGAGCGTGGTGTTGGGTGCGGCCAGCGAGAACGCCCGTGCGGCCGAGAGCCAGAAGTTGCTGAACTGGGGCTACACCGCATTCGATGCGGTGCGACTGGTGGCTGCGGGCCAGCCGGTGGCCAGCCCGCGGGTCTGGAAGGGGCAGGCCGCCACCGTCAAGCTCGGCCGCCCCGACGGTGTGGTCGTGGCCGTTCCGGCGGGTGAAGGTGGCAAGCTCAAAACCGAGGTCGCCCGCCCCGACCCGCTGGTCGCGCCGCTGCTGCGTGGTCAGGCGGTGGGCACGCTGCGCGTTTCGCAGTCCAACGGGGCACTGGTGGCCGAGGTGCCGCTGACGGTGCTGGAAACCGTGGAAGAAAGCGGCCTGCTGGGCCGTGCCTGGGACGCGTTGCGTCTCTGGATTCAGTGATCCTGCATCGCTTGTGCGGCGGGGTCCGCCAGCCGGCCAGCGCCTGGTTTGGCGAAAAACAGACCGCGTGATATAGTCGAAGGCTCTTCGGAATTTTCCGAGGGGTTTTCGTCTTCGCTTTTTTCAAACGTTTAGGTACGTTTTCAATGCCAACCATCAACCAACTCGTGCGCCACGGCCGGGAGGTCGAAAAGACCAAATCCAAGAGCCCGGCCATGGAAAATTCGCCGCAGCGCCGTGGCGTGTGCACCCGTGTGTACACCACGACCCCCAAGAAGCCCAACTCCGCTCTGCGTAAGGTCGCCAAGGTGCGCCTGACCAACGGTTTTGAGGTCATCTCCTACATCGGCGGTGAAGGTCACAACCTGCAGGAACACAGCGTGGTGCTGGTTCGCGGCGGTCGTGTCAAGGACTTGCCTGGTGTGCGTTACCACATCGTGCGCGGTTCGCTGGACCTGCAAGGCGTGAAAGACCGCAAGCAGTCTCGCTCCAAGTACGGTGCGAAGAAGCCCAAGGCCAAGTAATTCTGGTTTTTCGGTGTTTGGCTGGCCGGCAAGCCGCGCCAAACGAAGTGACCCCAAAGCGCCATGTCGGCGTCGGGTCGAGTAAGTGAGAGCCTTGCTGGGTTCTCGCGGTGTCTGAAAAGACGCCAACTGAAGCAAATTTGAGGTGAAACATGCCACGTCGTCGCGAAGTCCCTAAACG
The DNA here is from genome assembly GCF_051007235.1 of Hydrogenophaga sp. Taxonomy (GTDB): domain Bacteria; phylum Pseudomonadota; class Gammaproteobacteria; order Burkholderiales; family Burkholderiaceae_C; genus Hydrogenophaga. The sequence goes on from NZ_JBPCSJ010000317.1 coordinate 5,985, forward strand.
TGAAATCCTGCCGGATCCCAAGTTCGGCAACGTCGAGCTGTCCAAATTCATGAACGTGATCATGGAAGGCGGCAAAAAAGCGGTCGCAGAACGCATCATCTACGGTGCTCTGGACACCATGGAAAAGAAAACAGGCAAAGACCCTGTGGAGCTCTTCTCCATCGCCATCAACAACGTCAAGCCCATGGTGGAAGTCAAGTCCCGCCGCGTGGGTGGTGCCAACTACCAGGTCCCCGTTGAAGTGCGCCCTGTCCGTCGTCTGGCGCTGTCGATGCGCTGGATCAAGGAGGCTGCCCGCAAGCGCAGCGAGAAGTCCATGGCCATGCGCCTGGCCAACGAGCTGGTGGAAGCCACCGAAGGCCGTGGCGGTGCCATGAAGAAGCGTGACGAAGTGCACCGCATGGCCGAAGCCAACAAGGCCTTCAGCCACTTCCGCTTCTGATGTATCGGGCTCTCCGAGGGCCCGTCATCTCATTCAGAAGCAAGCCCGCGGGCCCCATGAGGGCCGCGGGCTTTGGTACTTAATTTTGGAGAATTTTCATGGCACGCAACACGCCTCTTGAGCGTTACCGCAACATCGGTATTTCGGCGCACATCGACGCCGGCAAGACCACCACGACCGAGCGCATCCTGTTCTACACGGGTGTGAACCACAAGATCGGTGAAGTGCACGACGGCGCCGCCACCATGGACTGGATGGAGCAGGAGCAGGAGCGTGGCATCACGATCACCTCCGCTGCCACGACCTGCTTCTGGAAGGGCATGGACATGTCGTTCCCCGAGCACCGTTTCAACATCATCGACACCCCCGGCCACGTGGACTTCACCATCGAGGTGGAGCGTTCCATGCGCGTGCTGGACGGCGCCTGCATGGTGTACTGTGCCGTGGGCGGCGTGCAGCCCCAGTCGGAAACCGTCTGGCGCCAGGCCAACAAGTACAAGGTGCCGCGTCTGGCCTTTGTGAACAAGATGGACCGCACCGGTGCCAACTTCTTCAAGGTCTACGATCAGATGCGCCTGCGCCTGAAGGCCAACCCCGTGGCCATCGTGATCCCCATCGGCGCTGAAGACAACTTCACCGGCGTGGTCGACCTGCGCAAGATGAAGGCCATCATCTGGGACGAAGCGTCCCAGGGCATGAAGTTCACCTTCGAAGAGATCCCCGCCAACCTCGTCGAGCAGGCCAAGGAATGGCGCGAGAAGATGGTGGAAGCCGCGGCCGAAGCCTCTGAAGAGCTGATGAACAAGTACCTGGAAGAAGGTGACCTGTCCGAAGCCGAAATCACCGCTGGCCTGCGCGCCCGCACGCTGGCTTGCGAAATCCAGCCGATGCTGTGCGGTACCGCCTTCAAGAATAAGGGTGTGCAGCGCATGCTGGACGCCGTGGTCGAACTGCTGCCCTCGCCGGTGGACATTCCCCCGGTCGGCGGCACCGATGAAGACGAACAGCCGACCAGCCGCAAGGCCGACGACGAAGAAAAGCTGTCCGCCCTGGCGTTCAAGCTCATGACCGACCCGTTCGTGGGTCAGTTGACTTTCGTGCGTGTGTACTCGGGCGTGCTCAAGAAGGGCGACACCGTTTACAACGCGGTCAAGAACAAGAAGGAGCGCATCGGCCGTATCGTGCAGATGCACGCCAACAACCGCCAGGAAGTGGAAGAAATCCGCGCAGGCGACATCTCCGCCTGCGTGGGCTTGAAGGAAGTGACCACGGGTGAAACCCTTTGCGATCCGTCCGCCATCATCACCCTGGAACGCATGGTGTTCCCGGAGCCGGTGATTGCCCAGGCTGTCGAACCCAAGACCAAGACCGATCAGGAAAAGATGGGCATCGCCCTGAACCGCCTGGCCGCTGAAGATCCGTCGTTCCGCGTACGCACCGACGAAGAATCGGGTCAGACCATCATCGCCGGCATGGGCGAGCTGCACCTGGAAATCATCGTTGACCGCATGAAGCGCGAATTCGGTGTGGAAGCCAACGTCGGCAAGCCCCAGGTGGCCTACCGCGACACCATTCGCGGCACCGTGGAAGAAGCCGAAGGCAAGTTCGTGCGCCAGTCCGGTGGTAAGGGTCAGTACGGCCACGTCGTGCTGAAGATCGAGCCGCAAGAAGCTGGCAAGGGTTTCGAGTTCGTCGACGCCATCAAGGGCGGTGTGGTGCCGCGCGAATTCATTCCCGCCGTGGAAAAGGGCATCAACGAAGCCCTGGGTCAAGGCGTGTTGGCCGGTTATCCGGTGGTGGACGTCAAGGTCACGCTGCACTTCGGTTCGTACCACGATGTGGACTCGAACGAACTGGCCTTCAAGATGGCCGCCATCTTCGGTTTCAAGGAGGGCTGCCGCAAGGCCCAGCCCGTCATCCTGGAACCCATGATGGCCGTGGAAGTGGAAACGCCGGAAGACTACGCCGGTACGGTGATGGGCGACCTGTCCAGCCGTCGCGGCATGGTGCAGGGCATGGACGACATGGTCGGCGGCGGCAAGGCCATCAAAGCCGAAGTGCCCCTGTCTGAAATGTTCGGCTACTCGACCTCGCTGCGCTCTGCAACGCAAGGCCGCGCCACCTACACGATGGAGTTCAAGCACTACGCTGAAGCTCCCCGCAACGTGGCCGAAGCCATCGTGGCTGCCCGCGCCAAGTGATCCCCGGTCCTGTGCAGCCCGCGCTGCGCAGGACTTCTTTTTCATGGTCTTTGGCGCCGCGCAAGCGGTTGGTGGGCTGCCCGTGGCCAACCAGTGCTGGAAACCTTAAACACACACGGGTTTTGTTCTTTCAACAGAGGTATTTGCAATGGCAAAAGAGAAATTTGAGCGGACCAAGCCGCACGTGAACGTGGGCACCATTGGTCACGTGGACCACGGCAAGACGACCCTGACGGCTGCCATCACCACGGTGCTGGCTGCCAA
>NZ_JBPCSJ010000318.1:0-4964 GCF_051007235.1 Hydrogenophaga sp.
AGCGTGTGCCCCAGGCGGGCCATGACCTGCAGCGGGGCGCGGAACAGCACCTGGCGGTCGAGCGTGTCGTTCACCGGTTCGTCCAGTTCGCTGATCACGGCAAAGTCGTACTGCCCCACTTTCCAGAGGTCTTGCGGGTCGCTCAGCGACAGTTCGTGGATGTCCAGGCGCACGCCGGGCCGGGTGCGCCGGAAGGCCTCCAGTGCCGGGGCCAGCACGCGGGCCGCCGCCCCGGAGCTGAAGGCCAGCCGCAGCGCGCCGCGGCTGCCGTCGCGCAGCTGCTCCAGCTCGTCCTGTGCCTGGCGCCATTCTTCGAGCAGGCGCAGCGCGCGCCGGTGCAGCGACTCACCCAGCGCCGTGAGCACCACGCCGCTGGTCTGGCGCAGCAGCAGCGAGGCGCCGGCCTGGCGTTCGAGTTCCCGCACGACATAGGTCACGGCTGGCTGGGTCAGGCCCAGGCGGCGCGCGGCGGCGCGGATGCTGCCGCAGTCCGCGACGACACAGAACACTTCGAGTTGGCCGGGGTTGAGCTTCATGCGAGAGGGTCGACAGGGTGAAAGAATTGTCTTGTCTTTATGCCATGAATTTTGTCTTTTCTTTATCGCAGGGGCCTCCTACAGTCAGCGCCAATCACAGCCCCAACCCGAAGGAGACAGACATGAAAATTTCCCGCCCGATCGATCGCCGTCACCTGATGGCCCTGGCCGCTGCCCTGTTCGTGGGCCAGGGCATCGCCACCCCCGCGCAGGCACAGGCACAGACCGGACCCGTGCGCATCCTCGTCGGGTTTCCGGCGGGCGGTGGCGTCGACACGGCGGCGCGCCATGTGGCCGATGCGCTGGCTCCGCTGCTGGGGCAGACGTTTGTGGTGGACAACCGCAGCGGCGCCGGTGGCCAGCTGGCCGCGGTGGCGCTGAAGCAGGCCAACCCCAACGGCCAGACCCTGTTCATGTCCAACGACCACACGGTGGTCATCGTGCCGCAGACCCTGAAGTCGCCCGGCTTCAACCCGGCCGTCGACTTCGTTCCCGTGGCGCGCGTCACCCAGATCGCCTTTGGGCTGGCGGTCCACCCCTCGACCCAGGCGCAGCGCCTGGCCGACCACGGCAAGTGGATGCGCGAGCAGGCCGACCGCGGCGCCATCGGCGTGCCGGCCCCGGCCAGCGTGCCCGAGTTCACCGTGGCCTTGCTGGGCCAGCACCTCGATGTCAAAGCCCATGCGGTGCCGTACCGCGGCGGCGCACCCATGGTGGCCGACCTGATCGGCGGGCAGATCCCCGCCGGCATCACGTCGCTGAGCGAGCTGCTGCCGCACCAGAAAGCGGGCAAGCTGCGCGTGATCGCTGTCTCGGGTGGTCAGCGCTCGCCCCTGCTGCCCGATGTGCCAACCTTCGCCGAGCAAGGCGTCAAGGGTGTGGACCAGTCGAACTTCCTGGCGCTGTACGCCCCCGCGGGCACGCCGCCCGCCGTGGTGAAGCGCTACCAGGACGCCCTGCGCGACGCGCTGGCCCTGCCCGCGCTGCGCGACAAGCTCGAAGGCATGGGCATGCAGGTGGACTTTGCCCCGGGCGAGGTGGTCTCGCGCCAGATGGCGCAGATGACCGAGAGCTGGGGCCAGCTGATCCGCGCCAGCGGCTTCAAACCGCAATGATGGCGCAGGTCACACCCGGCATGCACGCCGCCGCACCGACGCCCTCGCACTGCTTTCCGGCCGACTACGCCCAGGGGCGGGCGCGCTTCCTGGCCGCGGCGGCGGCCGCCGGTGCGCAGCTGTCGCACCACGAACTGCCGGGCCATCGCGGCCGTCAGGGCGAGGTGCTGGCGCTGGAAGCGGCCCTGCTGCCCGCGCGGCCCGAAGCCGATGGCCGGGCCCCGCTGCTCATCGTCTCCCGTGGGGTGCACGGGGTGGAAGGTCTGTGCGGTTCGGGTTGCCAGCAGCACCTGCTGCTCGACCACGAACTGCTCGCGCTGGCGCGCAGCCGCGGTGTGGACCTGCTGTTCCTGCACGCGGTCAATCCCTATGGCTTTTCGCACCTGCGCCGCGGTAACGAGGACAACATCGACCTCAACCGCAACTGCATCGACTTCACCGCCGGTGCGCCCGCCGCCAACCCCGGCTACGCCGAGCTGCACGGCTGGCTGGTGCCGCCCACCTGGCCGCCGGACGACGCGGTGCAGCAGCAGCTGAACCAGGCCCAGCAGCGCCTGGGCGTGGCGGCCTACCGCCGAGCGGTCACCGCTGGCCAGAACAGCCACCCGGACGGTCTGTTCTACAGCGGCCAGGCCCCGAGCTGGAGCAACCGCACCGTGCGCGAGCGGCTGCGCACGCACGGCGCGCAGCGGCGCCACATGGCCTGGGTCGACCTGCACACCGGGCTGGGCCCGCGCGGCCATGGCGAAAAAATCCACGCCGGGCGCACCACCCAGGCCGACCTGCTGCGCGGTCGGCGCCTGTGGGGTGCCGACGTGGTGGCCGCCTGGGAAGGCCAGTCGGCTTCGGAACAGGTGCGCGGCCCGGTGGTCGGTTGTGTGTACGACGAGTGCCCGCAGGCCGAGGTGGCGGCCATCGCGCTGGAGTTCGGCACCGTGCCCTACGACCAGTTCCTTGACGCCCTGCGCGCCGACCAGTGGCTGCACCAGCACCCCGAGGCGCCCGCGGCGCTGGCAGAGGCGATCCGCCAGGGCATGCGGGACGCGTTCTATGTCGATGCCGACGACTGGCGCGGCATGGTCGCGGCGCAGGCGCGGGTGGCGGTGCTGCAGGCCTGCCTGGGGCTGGGCAGCTGACCGAGGCCAGCCTTGATGCCACCGGCTGCATGGCCGCGCTGCGCCGGCTTGGCCTGTTTCAGACCAGCTGCGCGCTCAGCGTCTGCACCTGCAGGCGCAGGTCGGCGTTTTCGGCTTCGAGCTGTGCCACGCGCTGGCGCAGCGCGCTCACTTCGTCACTGGCCGGGGTGTCGCTGGCCGCGGTGCTGTCGGCCGCCTCGGTCGGCTCGTCGCGCGGCTTGCGGCGCGATTCGCGCACGCGCTTGGCCGCCTGTTTCAGTTCGTCCTTGCCGGCCAGGGCAGCGGCGCGCTGCTCGTCTTCGGGCAGCGTGGCCACCACGGCCGCAGCGTTGAGCGAGATGTCGCCCGAACGCACCGCGGCCACCACCTCGGGCGCGGCCTGCTTCTGGATCTTTTCGATCATGCCCACCTGGCTGGCGCTCAGGCGCGCGGCGCGGGCAATGTCTTCGCGGCTCTGCAGCGGCTTGGGTTCCAGCACCGTGGCCAGGGCTGCGGCGGGGGCATCGCCTTCCCACGGTGCGTCGCCCGTGGGCGCTTCGGGCACCGGCTCGGCGGCCTTGTCGGCGTGGGCCTTGGCGCGCCGCTCGGCCACGATCTCACGCTTGCGCAGCGCCAGCACGCCGCGCTGGAAGTCCGACAGGCTGCGCCGGCCCAGGTGCTGGTCGATCATCCACAGGTGGACGTCTTCCATGCTCTGGAACCGCGGGTTCTGCACCGTCTGGAAGGGCAGGCCGTGCTTCGTGCAGATGCCGTAGCGGTTGTGGCCGTCCACCAGCACGTCGCCCCACAGCACCAGCGCGTCGCGGCAGCCTTCGGCGAGCAGGCTGCGTTCCAGCGCGTCGTGCTCGTCGGGCGTCAGGGGTTCGATGTAGGCCTTGAGTTCTTCCAGGACGACGATGTTCACGGTGCGCGCTCCCTTGGGCAAAAGGGCGCGATTGTAGAGAGGCGCGGCAGCGGCCTCAGAAACCGACCGCCTGTCCGTCGCGCCGCGGGTCGCTGGCGGCCACGTAGCCTTCGCTGCCCGGGTCGCCCAGGCGCCAGATGAACTGGCCCGCGCCGAAGTCCTGGTAGGGGTCGTCGATGCTGCGTGTCTGGTGGCCCAGGGCCTGCAGGCCCTGCACGGTGGCCGGGTCCATGGCCGATTCGACGTTTATGTGCAGCCCGGCGTCAAAGCGCCAGCGCGGCGCGTCGCACGCGGCCTGCAGGCCCTGGCCGTGGTCCAGCAGGCGCACCAGGGTCTGCACATGGCCCTGGGGCTGCATGTTGGCACCCATCACGCCGTAGCTCATCACCGGCTGCCCATCCTTGGTGAGGAAGGCCGGGATGATGGTGTGCAACGGCCGCTTGCCCGGCGCCACCAGGTTGGCGGTGTTGCGGCCCGGGCCGGTGCTGAGGTTGAAGCCGTGGCCGCGGTTCTGCAGGCTGATGCCGAAGGTGGGCTCGACCGCGCCCGAGCCAAAGCCCATGTAGTTGCTCTGGATGAAGCTCACCATCATCCCGCGCTCGTCCGCCGCGGTCAGGTACACCGTGCCGCCCTTGGCCGGGTTGCCGGCGCCGAAGTCCTGCGCCTGGTTCAGGTCGATCAGCGCAGCGCGGTACTTGAGGTAGGCCGGGTCCAGCATCTGCGCGGGGCTCAGGTCCATGGCGTCCGGTTCGGCCACGTAGCGGTACACGTCGGCAAAGGCCAGCTTCATCGCCTCGATCTGCAGGTGCTGCGCGGCCACACTGTCCACCTTCAGGGCCGCTACGTCGAAGTTCGAGAGGATGCCCAGCGCGATCAGCGCCGCGATGCCCTGGCCGTTGGGTGGAATCTCGTGCAGCGTGTAACCCCGGTAGTCCTGCGCGATGGGCGTCACCCACTCGGGCCGGTAGGCGGCCAGGTCGGCCTCGGTCAGGGCGCCGCCGTTTTGGGCGGCAAAGCGCGCCAGCGCCTGCGCAATAGGGCCGCGGTAGAAGGCCTCGCCTTTCGATTCGGCAATCGCGCGCAAGCCCTGGGCCGCGGCCGGAAAACGGAACAGCTCGCCCACCTGCGGCGCGCGGCCCCAGGGTAAGAAGGCGTCGGCAAACCCCGGCTGGCCTTGCAGCTCGGGCGTGGCGGCGGCCCACTTCTGCTGCGCCACCACTGGCACCGCATAACCGCGTTCTGCCAGTTCAATGGCGGGTTGCATCAGGTCGGC
>NZ_JBPCSJ010000319.1:0-36005 GCF_051007235.1 Hydrogenophaga sp.
TGGGCCCAGAAGTGTTTGAGCTGGTCGAGCTGTTCCTGCTCTTCAAGGTCGAGATGGTTGGCCATGTGCGTGAGGGAGATGCGGAACCGGCGATTGTAGGCGGGTGGCTGGGGTGAATCAGGCGCTGCGCAAGCCGGCCGCCCAGGCGGCCGGATCGGTCAGCGGCTGCAGCGTCTGGGCCGCCGGAGCCTGCCCTTCGGCGGGTGCGCGCAGCGGCTTGACGGCGACCATGCCTTGGGCCAGTTCCTGTTCGCCAAAGATCAGCGCGAAACGGGCGCCGCTGCCGTCGGCCTTCTTGAACTGGGACTTCATGCTGCCCATGCCCTCGGCTCCACCCGCGTGCATCTGCACGTTCACACCCCGGCGGCGCAGTTCGCGCAGCAACTTCATGACCTGCGGCAACGCCGCTGCGTCGGGCACCACGGCGTAGGCGTCGGGCACCGGCTGCGCGGGCAGCTTGCCTTGTTCCTTGAGCAGTTCCAGGATGCGTTCCATGCCCAGCGCCCAGCCCACGGCCGGCGCAGCCTTGCCGCCGATCTGCTCGAACAGTCCGTCGTAGCGACCACCAGCGCACACCGTGCCCTGCGAGCCCAGCTGTGTGGTGACGAACTCGAACACCGAGAGGTTGTAGTAGTCCATGCCGCGCACCAGGCGCGGGTTGATGCGGTAGGCGACGCCCTGCGCATCCAGCAGCGCGCGCAGGCGGTTGAAATGCTCCAGCGATTCGGCGCCGAGAAAATCCATCAGGTGCGGCGCGCCGTTGACCATGGCCTGCATGGCCGGATTCTTGGTGTCCAGGATGCGCAGGGGGTTGCTGTGCAGGCGGCGTTTGGCGTCTTCGTCCAGCAGGTCCGCGTGCGACTCCAGGTAGGTGATCAGCGCCGCGCGGTGCGCCAGGCGTTCGACCGGCTGGCCCAGGCTGTTGATCTCCAGCTCGATGCCTTCCAGACCCAGCTCGGCCCAGAGGTCGCAGGCCAGCACGATCAGCTCGGCGTCCACGTCCGGCCCGGCAAAGCCCAGCGCTTCGGCACCGAACTGGTGGAACTGGCGGTAGCGGCCACGCTGCGGGCGCTCGTGGCGGAACATGGGCCCCATGTAATACAAGCGCTTGCCGCCGTCGTAGATCAGCGAATGCTCGACCGCGGCCCGCACCACGCCGGCGGTGTTTTCCGGGCGCAGCGTCAGCTGCTCGCCGTTGAGGCGGTCTTCGAAGGAGTACATCTCCTTCTCGACGATGTCGGTCACCTCGCCCAGGCCGCGGATGAACAGCGCGGTCGGTTCGACAATGGGGGTGCGCAGGTTGCGGTAGCCGTAGCGCTGCATCAGCGTGCGCAGCTTGTCTTCCAGCCACTCCCAGTGGGCGGACACGGGGGGCGCGATGTCGTTCATGCCTTTGACGGCACTGAGTTTTTCTGCCATGGATGCTTGTCAGGTGAAGGCGCGGCCCAGGCCGCACCGGGGGTCAGGCGGGGGTGCCGAACCGTTTTTCAATGTAGTTTTCAACGATGGTCTGGAACTCGCGGGCGATGCCGGTGCCGCGCAGGGTCATCGCCTTTTCACCGTCGATGAACACCGGTGCGGCCGGCGCCTCGCCGGTGCCCGGCAGGCTGATGCCGATGTCGGCGTGCTTGCTCTCGCCAGGGCCGTTGACGATGCAGCCCATCACGGCCACCTTCATGTTTTCCACGCCGGGGTATTTGCTGCGCCAGACCGGCATGGACGAGCGCAGGTAGTCGTCGATCTGTTTGGCCAGTTCCTGGAAAGTGGTGCTGGTGGTGCGCCCGCAGCCTGGGCAGGCGGTGACGCTGGGCACGAACATGCGCAGCCCCAGCGACTGCAGGATTTCGGAGGCGATCACCACCTCCTGCGTGCGCGCTTCGCCCGGCTGCGGCGTGAGCGAGACGCGGATGGTGTCACCAATGCCCTGCTGCAGCAGCACCGACAGCGCCGCAGCCGAGGCCACCGTGCCCTTGGTGCCCATGCCGGCCTCGGTCAGACCGAGGTGCAGCGGGTTGTCGCAGCGCTGCGCCAGCTCCTGGTACACGGCGATCAGGTCCTGCACACCGCTGACTTTGCAGGACAGCGTGATCTGTTCGCGCCGCAGACCGAGGGACTCGGCATCGGCGGCCGACTCCAGCGCCGAGGTGATGAGCGCCTCGTACATGACCTGGCGCGCCTCCCACGGCTGGGCGCGCTGCGAGTTCTGGTCCATCAGGCGGGCCAGCAGTTCCTGGTCCAGGCTGCCCCAGTTCACGCCGATGCGGATGGCCTTGTCGTGGCGCGCGGCGATCTCGACCATCTGCGCGAACTGGCGATCGCCCTTCTCGCCCTTGCCCACGTTGCCGGGGTTGATGCGGTACTTGGACAGCGCCTCGGCGCAGGCCGGGTGGTCGCTCAGCAGTTTGTGGCCGTTGTAGTGGAAGTCACCGATCAGCGGGACGCTGATGCCCATGCGGTCCAACTGCTCGCGGATGTGGGGCACGGCCGCGGCGGCTTCGTCGTTGTTGACGGTGATGCGCACCAGTTCAGAACCGGCCAGCGCCAGTTCCTTGACCTGGATGGCGGTGCCGATGGCGTCGGCCGTGTCGGTGTTGGTCATGGACTGCACGCGCACCGGCGCATTGCCACCCACCGTGACGCGGTTCGATCCCCAGACCACCACGCCCTGGCGGGAGCGGCGCGGCCGTGCTTCACCCAGCGGAATGGGCGAACCCTGATCGGAAACGTTGACGGCGGTGTCCATGGTCACTTCACCTCGAAACGGGCCACGCTGTTGCGGGCGAAGGGAGCCGTGTCGAACGGCTTGCCGCGCACGGTCACCAGCGCAGCGTCGGAGCGGCCGAGCAACACGGTGTAGGGCGGTGCGGTGGAAAAATCGATCACGTCACCGGTTTTGAGCATGCGTTTGACCACCACGCTGCCCGAACCGTTGACCACCTCGACCCAGGAATCACCGGTTGCGGTGATGCTGAGCAGACTGCCCGCAGCGGCGGCAGGCGCCGTGGTGGACGAAACCGCCGCGGGGGCTGAGGCGGTGGCGGTGGTCACAGCCGCGGACGGAGCTGCCACAGCAGACGCACTGACCACCGCGGCCACTGGGGGGATGGGCATTGTTGCGGCGGACACCGGTCCGGCTGGCACCGCGTCGCTCGCCCCAACGGCAGCAGGCGCCACGGACGGCACCACCGGCGCAGCCGCGTCAACCGATGGGCCTGTGGTAGCCGGCGCGGCATCGGTCGCCAGCGCCGGAGCATCGGCCGCGGCGCCGGGCGGTGGCATCACCGCGTCGGCCAGCGGCGCGACCTCTCGCTGAGGCAGGAACACGAGCACCAGCGCGCCCAGCAACAGGGCGATCGCGGCCAGCACCGCCGGGCGCGACAACCAACCCATGGCGTTGAGCGGCGCCGGATCGCCCGCTCCCTTGAACGGCGCATTGATCGCCTGCGCCGAATCGCCCAGCGGTGGCCGGTTACCCAAGGGAATCTGGGCCAGCACCGGCACCGGGTCGACCTTGAGCTGGCGGCACGCACTGGAGGCCAGCGCGCGTGCAAACGTCAGGTCAGGCAACTCCTCGTAGCGCCCGGCTTCAAGCGCCTCGAGCTTTTTGACCGGCACCTTCAAAGCGGCCGCCAGTGCGGCGATGTGCAGACCAGCCGCCTCGCGCGCCTGGCGCAGCAACACGGGGCGGTCCACGGTGACCGCGGGTTCGGCGACAGGGGGATTCAAGGGTTCACTCATCAAAAGCTCCGCGCTGGTAAGCCGTCCACTCGCGCGACTTGGGGTAGCGGCGCGAGAGCTGCTGCGCCAGCTGCTCGGTGGCCTCGGTGTTGTTCAGACGGCGTTCGACCTTGATGCCCAGCCACAGCGTCTCGGCGTTGGCCAGTTCGGAGTTGTTCAGGCGGCGGATGTAAAACTGCGCCCGGGTGTACTCGCCGCGGCGGTACAGCAGCGAGGCCAGGTTGTAGCCGGTGATGGGGTTGGCCGCGTCGAGCTCGTACGAGCGGGAAAAACTGCCCTCGGCCTCAGAGAACTGCCCGATGCGGGTCTGACAGATGCCCTTGGCCATCAAGGTCTTGGCCTGACCACCGTACACCGGGCTGGCCAGCGCACGCTGGAAGAAGCCGATGGCCTCGACATGGCGGCCCTGCTGACAAGCGAACCAGCCGTAGTTGTGCAAGGCGTCGGCGTCGCGTGGGTTCAGTTGCAAGGCACGGCGGAAACTGTCTTCGGCCAGGCCGGTCTCGTTCATGCGCATGTACACCAGGCCGCGCAGCACGTAGGCCGAGGGGTAGCTCGGGTCGGCCACCAGCGACTGCTTGATCTCGTCCAGCGCCACCGTGGTCTGGCCGTTTTCAAAGTAGTTGGAGGCCAGCTCCAGTCGGATGCGAGCGCGCTTGCGGGCTTCCGGCTCGTCCGATTCGGTCACCGGTTCGCTGGACGCCGCGGCCGCCGAGGGCGCCCCTGCGCCTCCCGCACAGCCCGACAGGCCAGCCACCACCGCCCAGCCGCCCGCAGCCAAGAGCAGCCGCCTCCCCCAACGGTCCGGAGTCAGGGTCGCGGCGACCGAACGGAGGGTCTTCGTCATGGCTGCTGGTCCTTGGTAGTGCCCGCGGCGGGTGCCACGAAGCGGATGGGTTGTTCGTTCACGCGCCGTTGCGACAGGCGCCGCGCGGCGTCGGTGCGGTCCAGCACGTCACCGGCCAGCTGGCCACACGCGGCGTCGATGTCATCCCCACGCGTCTTGCGCACGGTGGTGACCACCCCGCCCTCATTGAGGATGCGGCCGAAGGCCAGCACCACCGGGCGCGGTGAACACTTCAGGCCCGAGTCCGGGAAGGGGTTGAAGGGAATCAGGTTGATCTTGCACGGCACGCCGCGGCCGCCGTGGTTTTTGACGAGCTGCAGCAGCTGCTGCGCGTGCTCGGGCTGGTCGTTCACGCCGTCGAGCATGCAGTACTCGAAGGTGATGAAATCGCGCGGTGCGGCGGGCAGGTAGCGCAGGCAGGCGTCCAGCAGCTCGGCGATCGGGTATTTGCGGTTGAGCGGCACCAGCCCGTCGCGCAGCGGGTCGTTGGGCGCGTGCAGCGACACGGCCAGCGCCACCGGGCAGTCCTTTGCCAGGCGGTCGATCATGGGCACCACACCCGAGGTTGAGACCGTCACGCGGCGGCGCGAGAGGCCATAGCCATGGTCGTCCAGCATCACGCGCAGCGCGGGCACCAGCGCGTTGTAGTTCTGCAGCGGCTCGCCCATGCCCATCATCACCACGTTGGTGATCACACGCTCGGACGTCTTCAGGTGCTTGCGCAGGAAATGCTCGGCGTGCCAGAGCTGCGCCAGGATCTCACCCGTGGTGAGGTTGCGCGAAAAGCCCTGGTGGCCGGTGGAACAGAAGCGGCAACCCACGGCACAGCCGGCCTGCGAGGAAATGCAGAGCGTGCCGCGGTCGTCTTCGGGGATGAACACGGTCTCGACGGCGTTGCCGTCACGCACATCGAACAGCCACTTGATGGTGCCGTCGGCCGAGTCCTGGCGCGAGAGCACGGGCAGATCGTCGATGCTGCAGACCGCCGGGAGCTTTTCGCGCAGGCTCTTGGCGAGATCGGTCATCTCGTCGAAGCGCGCAGCCCCCTTTTGGTGGATCCAGCGAAACAGCTGGACGGCGCGGAAGCGCTTCTCGCCCAGCTGTTCGCAATAGGCGGCCAAGCCCTCGAGATCGAAGTCGAGCAGGTTGACCGTCATGTCATGGTGTTCGCGCGGATCAGCGCGAGTACACGTTCATGCCGGGGAAGAAGAAGGCGACTTCCACAGCGGCTGTTTCAGGAGCGTCGGAGCCGTGCACGGCGTTGGCATCGATGCTGTCGGCGAAGTCGGCGCGGATGGTGCCGGGAGCAGCCTTCTTGGGGTCGGTGGCGCCCATCAGGTCGCGGTTCTTGGCGATGGCGCCTTCGCCTTCCAGGGCCTGGATCATCACCGGGCCGGAGATCATGAAGCTCACCAGGTCCTTGAAGAAAGGACGCTCTTTGTGCACGGCATAGAACTGCTCGGCTTCGCGCTGCGACAGGTGGGCCATCTTGGCGGCCACGACCTTCAGGCCGGCGGCTTCGAAACGGGCGTAGATCTGGCCGATCACGTTCTTGGCGACGGCGTCGGGTTTGATGATGGAGAGGGTGCGTTCGATGGCCATGGTGTTCCTTGAATTGTTGGAAAAAAACGGATTCTTGCAGCGGGCCGCAAAGCCTTTGATTCTACATTGCCCGCGTGAATTTCAGAGCGTGAAGAGCCGCGCCGAGTTCCACGGCGCGTTGGCTCAGCGCCCGCCCGAGCGGCGGCGCGGCGGGCCGGCCGGCCGCTTGCCCGCCTGGTCGCGCTGGCGCTGCAAGGCGTCCTGCCCGATGTAGCCAAAAGACGTCTTCATCGGATCGGGCTGCTGCGTTCCGGACGATCCGCGCCCTGCCCCACCCTTGCCCGCGCCGGCCTTGTTGCCGGTGGGCGCAAACATGCTGCTGCGCCGCACGTCGGGCGCATCTCCGCGGCTGCCGGCCGGGTTGCCATAGGAGCGGCCGCCGCTTTTGGCGGCCGGCTTGGGCGCCGTTTTGCCCCGCAGCGGACCCGGGCGCCCCGACGGACGCGGCGCGCGCTCGGTGGCGGCCGGCATGCCGGCGGCAGACGTCAGCCGCTCGATGTCACGCTCATCCAGCTCCACCCACACGCCGCGCTTGAGACCGCGCGGCAGCATCATGGCGCCGTAGCGGATACGGATCAGGCGGCTCACCGCGTGCCCGACCGCCTCGAACATGCGGCGTACCTCGCGGTTGCGGCCTTCGCCGATGGTGACGCGGTACCAGCAGTTGGCGCCTTCGCCACCGCCGTCTTCGATGCTGGCGAACTGCGCCATGCCATCGTCCAGCCGGACGCCGTCGAGCAGGCGCTGCTTCTCATCGTTGGACAGGGCGCCGAGCACGCGCACCGCGTATTCGCGCTGCAGGCCGAAACGCGGGTGCATCAGCCGGTTGGCCAGTTCGCCCGAATCGGTGAGCAGCAGCAGGCCTTCGGTGTTCAGGTCCAGCCGGCCAACCGACTGCCACTTGCCCTGGTACAGGCGCGGCAGGCGGCGGAACACGGTGGGGCGGTTCTGCGGGTCGTCGTGCGACACCACCTCGCCCGCGGGCTTGTGGTACGCCAGCACGCGCGGGGGCGGCGGCGTCATGCGCACGCGCACCGGCTTGCCGTTGACCTTGATCACATCGCCGTACTGGATGCGCTGACCCACGTGGGCCGGCTCGCCGTTGACCGAAATGCGGCCTTCCAGGATCAACTGCTCCATCTCCAGCCGCGAGCCCATGCCGGCCTGGGCCAGCACCTTGTGCAGCTTGGGCGACTCGGCCTGCGGCGCGAGCACGCGCTTGGTGGGCACGGGCAGGTCCTGCGACTGCTCGGCATCGAAGGCGCCACTGACGACGTCATCGAACCGCAGGTCGGACGTTTCGTCCGCCTGCGGGACTTGCGCTGGCTGGTCTGGCACGCCCGACAGGTCAGGCGTTGTTTTCTTCGGGTGCGGCACCGTTGTCATGGAATTCCTGTGGCGCCGCGTCGGGCGATGGTTCGTCAAAAGGGATGGCCTGGGTGTGCGGATCGGCTTCGGCCGCGCTCACGGCGGGCGCGTCGTCGCCCTCGACAGGGTCGGCCTGCAGGCTGCCAGCGAGGGCTTCAAAGTCCAGCCGGCCCAGCGCCGACTCCTGCACGTCGCTGCTGTCCAGCGGCGGCAGCTGGTCCAGCGAAGCCAGGCCCAGGTCGTCCAGAAACTGCCGCGTGGTCGCAAACAGGGCTGGCCGGCCGACCGTTTCTCGGTGGCCGATCACCTCGATCCAGCCCCGGTCTTCGAGTTGCTTGAGCAGCAGCGAGTTGATGGTCACGCCGCGGATGTCTTCCATGTCACCGCGCGTGACCGGCTGGCGGTACGCGATGATGGCCAGCGTTTCCAGGGTGGCGCGCGTGTAGCGAGGCGGCTTCTCGGGGTGCAGACGGTCCAGGAAGGTCCGCATCTCGGGCCGGCTCTGGAAACGCCAGCCGCTGGCCACCTGCACCAGCTCGACACCACGCCCGGTCCACTCCTGCTGCAAATCGGCCAGCAGGGTTTTGATCGTGTCGGGTGCGAGTTCGGCATCGAACAGCACACCCATGTCGCGCACCGACAGCGGTTGGGGCGCGCAGATCAGGGCCGTCTCGAGGACGCGGCGGGCATCCGTGGTGTTCATCGAATGAAGGGATCAATAACCGGAGCAACCGGTGCGGACAGAGCGTTGGGGCGGAGGGCCGCTGCATCCACAGCGGGGGCGGCAAGGGAGCCGCACATGGGATCGTGCAACAGACGGCACAGAAACCGGGCCGGTCGGGTCATCGCCGCTGCGGGGCAGACCGGTCGGGATTGCAAGCATCCCAAAACCCTTGATTGTAACGGAGGCCCGCCAGTGCCACACCTTGCAGCATGTCGGGCGGGGGTTCGGCCGCAAAAGCCAGGCGTTCACCCCCGATCGGATGCGCCAGCTGCAGCCGAGCGGCGTGCAGGGCCTGGCGGGTCAGGCCGTGCTGGGGCTTGCCGCCGTAGACCGCATCCCCCACCAGCGGGTGCCCCAGCCAGGCCATGTGCACGCGGATCTGGTGCGTGCGCCCGGTGTGCAGCTTGCACGCCACCAGCGTGTGGGTGTCGTGGCTGTCGAGCACCCGCACCGTGGTCTGTGCCACTCTTGCACCCGTGGTCTCGGGCTTGAGCACCGCCATGCGCAAGCGGTTGTGGGGGTCGCGCCCCATGGGCTGGTCCACCAGCACCTCCTCGGCGCCGGTCCAGCGGCCGTGTGCCAGCGCCAGGTATTCGCGCTGCACCTCGCGCGCAGCGATGGCACGCACCAGCGCATCCATCGCGGCCCGGCTGTTGGCCACCAGCATCAGGCCCGACGTGTCCTTGTCCAGCCGGTGCACGATGCCGGCGCGCGGCAGGCTGGCAGCGCCCGCGTGGTGGGCCAGCAGGCCATTGAGCAAGGTGCCGCTCCAGTGCCCGGGCGCGGGATGCACCACCAGGCCAGCCGGCTTGTGGATGACCAGCAAGTGGGCGTCTTCGTGCAGCACGACCAGCGCCATGGGCTGGGGCACAAAGGCCATGGCCTGCGGCGTAGGCCTGAGCTCCACCTGCAAAGCCTGCCCCACCTGCACCCGCGCGGCGGGCTTGACCACGGGCTGGCCGCGCACCTGCACCGCGCCATCGGCCATGAGCTGCTGCAGATAGGAACGCGAGAACTCCGGGATCAGCTGCGCCAGCGCCTTGTCGATGCGCCAGCCGTGCATCTCGGGCGGCACCTCACAGGTGCGGGTTTCGCTCTCGCTGGCCCAGTCCTCCTGGGCGGCCGCCAGTGCGCCATCGGCCTCAGGTAAAGACCCCGGCGGGGTGGCGGGCTGGACACCCCCCGTCGATATAATTTCTGCGGTCAATCCCGTGATCCCGTTGTAAAGGTATGCCTTGATGCTTGGTTCCAGATTATCGGTCGTGCCGCTGTGTGCGTTGTGCGTGGCACTGACCCTGACCGGCTGCAACACCACTCCCGTTGACCAAACCGCCGGCTGGAGCCCCAATCGCCTCTACAGCGAAGCCACCGACGAACGCAATGCGGGCGCCTACGAAAAGGCGATCGCGCTGTACGAGAAGCTCGAAGGCCGTGCGGCCGGTACCCCGCTGGCGCAGCAGGCCCAGCTGGACAAGGCCTACGCCCAGTACAAGTCGGGCGAGCAGGCCCAGGCTCTGGCCACCCTCACCCGCTTCGTGCGCCTGCACCCGGCCAGCCCGGCCATGGACTACGCGCTGTACCTGAAGGGCCTGGTCAACTTCAACGACAACCTCGGCCTGTTCGGCTCCATCGCTCGGCAGGACCTCTCAGAGCGCGACCAGAAGGCGGCCAAAGAATCGTTCGAAGCCTTCCGCGAACTGGCCACCCGCTTCCCGGACTCGCGCTACACGCCCGACGCCCGCAGCCGCATGGCGTACATCGTCAATTCGCTGGCCCAGTACGAGGTGCACGTGGCGCGGTACTACCACAGCCGTGGCGCCCATGTGGCGGCCATCAACCGTGCGCAGCAGGCGCTGAGCGACTACCCCCAGTCACCGGCGCTGGAAGAAGCGCTGTTCATCCTGATGCGGTCGTACGACGCATTGGGCATGACCCAGCTGCGGGACGACACGCGCCGCGTGATGCTGGCCAACTACCCCAAGAGCGAATACCTCTCGCAAGGCTTCAAGAGCGCTGACAGCGCCTGGTGGAAGCTCTGGTGAGATCGCGCCCCCTGGGTGCGCGCACGGCCGCAGCGGTTTTGTTTTTTGGACAACACCCCGGCCGTGTAGTCATTCATGGTTACCATTGAACGCGTTCTTGCACACACCGCCGTCCGATCGCCCCATGTCCAAAGGCTACCGCATACACGCGTCCACCGGCATCCACCGGGGTGACCGCGACTACCAGCAGGATCAGGTCTGCCTGCTGCACCACCCGCGCCAGACGGGTTGCCTGCTGGCGGTGGTGGCCGACGGCATGGGGGGACGCAGCGGCGGACGCAAAGCGTCCGACCAGGTCATGCTCACGGCACGGCAGCTGTTCGAACGCTACGACCCGGAGACCGACGATGCCTCGGCCATGCTGCGCCAGATCGTCGAAGAGTCGCACCTGGTGATCAAGCTCACCGCGGTGTCGGCCGAGCAGGAACCGCACAGCACGATTGCCGCCTTCCTCATCAACCCGGGTGGTGACAACCACTGGATCCACGCCGGCGACTCGCGCATCTACCACTTCCGCAACGGCAAGATGGTGTTCCGCACCATGGACCACTCGTATGTGCAGACCCTGGTGAACCAGGGCGAGATCAGCGAGGAGGAGGCACTGGACCACCCGCACTCGAACATCCTGATGGGATGCCTGGGTACCGACAACGACCCGCCGGTGGACCTGCATGTGGTTCCTCAGGCCGGGCCGGGTGATGCGCTCATGGCCTGCAGCGATGGTGTGTGGCACTACTTCTCGCCCGACGAACTGGCCAGCACCATCGCCATGCTCTCGCCACGCGAGGCCTGCGAATTCCTGATCCAGAAAGCGCGTTCACGCGCCAAGGGCATGGGCGACAACCTGTCGATGGTGATCGTCAAATTCGACCCGCTGACCTGATCGAGGCGGTCGGCGCTGGGTCACGGGGCATACCCAGCCGCCGCCCCTTGCGCGGCAGACGCCGTACCGCAGACGAGCCAAGCTCAGGTCAAACCGGTGTCGACCGTGCGGTGCTCCAGGGCCAGATACTCCGCCGACTGCATTTCGCTCAGACGTGAGACCGTGCGAGGAAACTCGTGCGACATCGGTCCTTCCAGGTACAACTGATCGGGTTGTACGGCGGCCGACATCACCAGTGTGACGCGGCGGTCGTAGAGCACGTCCACCAGCCAGGTGAACCGCCGGGCCTCGGACGCCTGGCGCACCGCCATCTGCGGCACGTTGGACAGCAGCACAGTGTGAAACTGCGTGGCGATTTCCAGGTAATCGTTCTGTGAACGCGGCCCACCGCACAGCGTGCGGAAATCGAACCAGATGACGCCACCGGCACGCCGGATGGAGCGGATCTGGCGAGCCTCGATGTGCATCACCGGGTCTTCGTCGTGCGCTTCAGCCAGCTCGCTGAAGGTTTTTTCCATGGCGGCATCGGCCACCTCGCCCAGCGGGCAGTGGTAGAGCTCGATGTGCGTGAGCGTGCGCTGGCGGTAATCGGTGCCGTTGTCCACATTGAGCACTTCGAGCTTCTGTTTGAGCAGCTCGATCGCGGGCAGGATGCGGTCGCGGTGCAGACCGTTGGGGTACAGCCCGTCGGGGTGGAAATTGGAGGTGGTGACGAAGCCCACGCCGGCCTTGAACAGGGCGTCCAGCAGGCGGTGCAGGATCATGGCGTCGGTCACGTCGGCCACGTGGAACTCATCGAAGCAGATGAGCTTGTAGCGCTTGGCCATGCGCAAACCCAGTTCATCCAGCGGATTCACCGTGCCCTGCAGTTCGCGCAGCTCGCGGTGCACCTCGCGCATGAACTCGTGGAAGTGCAGCCGTGTCTTGCGCCGGATCGGGACCGCGTTGAAAAAGCAGTCCATCAGAAAACTCTTGCCGCGCCCCACCCCCCCGAACATGTAGACGCCGCGCGGAATCTCGGGCTTGACGAACATCTTCTTCAGCGCGTTGGAGCGCTTCTGCTTGTAGTTCGTCCAGTCGACGGCACACCGCTCCAGCGCGTCGATGGCACGCTGCTGGGCGGGATCGGTGGTGTAGCCGCGCTCCTTGAGCTCGGCTTCGTAGGCGGCGCGGACCGACAAGGCGAACCCGGGTCAGAAGTTCAGGGTGCGCTTGTCCACGGCCAGCGCCGCTTCCTTGGTCGCTTCCGACAAGGAGGGGTGCGCGTGGCAGATGCGGGCGATGTCTTCGGCGCGGGCCTTGAACTCCCTGGCCACCACGGCCTCGGAGATCAGCTCGGAGGCCATCGGGCCGACGATGTGCACGCCCAGGATCTCGTCCGTCTTGGCATCGGCCAGGAACTTGACCATGCCGGTCGTGTCACCCAGCGCGCGCGCCCGCCCGTTGGCCAGGAACGGGAACGTGCCGGCCTTGTACGCCACGCCATCGGCCTTGAGCTGCTGCTCGGTGCGGCCGACCCAGGCGATTTCGGGGCTGGTGTAGATGACCCAGGGAATGGTGTTGAAGTTGACGTGGCCGTGCTGGCCAGCCATGCGCTCGGCCACCGCCACGCCCTCTTCTTCTGCCTTGTGCGCCAGCATCGGGCCGCGCACCACGTCACCCACCGCCCAGACGCCCGGCAAGTTGGTCTTGCAGTCGGCATCCACCACGATGGCACCGCGTTCGTCCAGCTGCAGGCCCACGGCTTCGGCGTTCAGGCCGATGGTGTTGGGAACGCGGCCGATGGAGACGATCAGCTTGTCGGCGTCCAGCGCCAGGGCCTCGCCCTTGGCGTTGGTGTAGGCGACGCTCACGCCCTTCTTGGTGGTCTTGATCTCGCCGACTTTCGCGCCCAGCTCGATCTTCAGGCCCTGTTTGTCAAAGGCCTTCTTGGCTTCCTTGGCAATCTGCTCATCCACCGCGCCCAGGAACGTGGGCAGACCTTCGAGGATGGTGACGTCCGCACCCAGGCGGCGCCAGACCGAGCCCATCTCCAGGCCGATCACGCCGGAGCCGATCAGCACCAGCTTCTTGGGTACCGCGCCAATGCGCAGCGCGCCGTCGTTGGACAACACGGTCTCTTCGTCGAACGGCACGCCCGGCAGCGCGCGAGCGTTGGAGCCGGTCGCGATCACCACCTGCTTGCCGGTGATCAACTCGTCCTTGGTACCGGTCACCTGGATCTCGTAGCCACCGTCAGCCGCCTTGGCAAACGAGCCACGACCATGGAAGAAGGTGACCTTGTTCTTCTTGAACAGGTAGAGGATGCCGTCGTTGTTCTGCTTCACGACGGTGTCCTTGCGGCCCACCATCTTGGCCACGTCCATCGTCACCTTGCCGGTGCTGATGCCGTGATCGGCGAAGTGGTGGTTGGCGTGCTCGAAATGTTCGCTGGACTGCAGCAGCGCCTTCGACGGGATGCAACCCAAGTTGGTGCAGGTGCCACCTGGGGCCGGGCCGCCTGCGGCGTTCTTCCATTCGTCGATGCACGCGACCTTGAAGCCCAGTTGGGCAGCGCGGATGGCAGCGATGTAGCCACCGGGGCCGGCGCCGATCACGACGACGTCAAATGCTTGAGACATGATGTTCTTTCAATGAGGTTCTTCAAACCCTGGAAGGAACGTCAACGCCAAAGCGCGACGCAAGCACCTTCCAGAAATCCCGCGGAACCGGCTTCGCCGGGCCGCAGGGATTGCCCCCTTGAGGGGGTCGCGCGCAGCGCGGCGGGGGTGGGTCAAATATCAAACAGCAGGCGGGCCGGATCTTCCAGCGCTTCCTTCATGGCCACCAGGCCCAGCACGGCTTCGCGGCCGTCGATGATGCGGTGGTCGTAGGACATGGCGAAGTAGTTCATCGGGCGCACCACGACCTGGCCGTTTTCGACCATGGCGCGGTCCTTGGTGGCGTGCACGCCCAGGATGGCCGACTGCGGCGGGTTGATGATGGGAGTGGACATCATCGAGCCGAAGGTGCCGCCGTTGGAAATGGAGAACGTGCCACCGGTCATGTCGTCGATGCCCAGCTTGCCGTCCTTGGCCTTCTGGCCGAATTCGGCGATCTTCTTCTCGATCTCGGCGAAGCTCATCTGGTCGGCGTTGCGCAGGATGGGCACCACCAGGCCGCGCGGCGAACCAACGGCGATGCCGATGTCGAAGTAGCCGTGGTAGACGATGTCGTTGCCGTCGACCGAGGCGTTGAGGATCGGGAACTTCTTGAGGGCGTGCACGGCAGCCTTGACGAAGAAGCTCATGAAGCCCAGCTTGACGCCGTGTTCCTTCTCGAAACGCTCTTGCATGCGCTTGCGCATCTCCATGACAGGGGCCATGTTGATTTCGTTGAAGGTGGTCAGGATGGCGTTGGTCGATTGCGACTGCAGCAGACGCTCGGCCACGCGGGCACGCAGGCGGGTCATGGGCACGCGCTCTTCAGGGCGGTCACCCAGATCGGGGGCGACCATGGCCACCTGCGGCAGCACCTTGGTGGGCGCGCCGGTGGGGATGGCCACCGGTGCCGCAGCCGCCTTGGGTGCGCTGGCTGCGGCCAGCACGTCACCCTTGGTCACGCGGCCGTCTTTGCCTGTGCCGGCCACGGAACCAGCGGCCATGCCGTTGTCGGCCATCAGCTTGGCGGCGGCGGGCATGGCCACACCGGCCTTGCTGTTGGACGCGGCAGCGGCGGCGGCCGGCGCAGCGGCCACGGGGGCCGGGGCGGCAGCAGCTGCCGGGGCTGCGGCCGGAGCGGCAGCACCCGCAACAGCGGCGGTGTCGATCTTTGCGATCAGCTGGTCGGCGGCCACGGTGGCACCGTCGCCCTGCACGATTTCGACCAGCACGCCGGACGACGGCGCCGGGCATTCCAGCACGACCTTGTCGGTCTCGATGTCGATCAGGATTTCATCGGCGGTGACCGCGTCACCGACCTTCTTCTTCCATTGCAGCAGGGTGGCTTCGGCCACGGATTCGGACAGCTGCGGGACTTTGACTTCTACGATTGCCATGTGTCTTCTACCTTGATGTGTTCGATGCGCGCCGGCCGGGCCTGCAGCCCCTCAGGGCCAGGGAGGGCCGGCGCGGGTCCGGGTTACTTGGTGAGGATGAAGCCCTTGAGCTTGCCGAAGGCCGCTTCGATCAGCGTCTTCTGCTGCTCCTGGTGCAGGTGCGCGTAACCCACGGCGGGCGATGCCGAGGCGGCACGGCCGGCGTAACCCAGCTTCTGCCCGTCGAGCATGTTCTCGTGGATGTAGTGCTGCACGAAGAACCAGGCGCCCTGGTTCTGCGGCTCGTCCTGGCACCAGACGATGTCGGTCGCGTTCGGGTACTTCTTCAGCTCGGCACCGAAGGCCTTGTGCGGGAACGGGTAGAGCTGTTCCACACGCAGGATGGCCACGTCGTCGTCGCCGCGCTCTTCGCGCTTCTTGACCAGGTCGTAGTACACCTTGCCCGAGCAGCAGACCACGCGCTTGACCTTGTCGGCCTTCTTGATCACGGCCTCGTTGTTCTCCGGGATCACCGTCTGGAAGCCGCCCTTGGTGAACTCGGACAGCGGCGAGGTCGCGTCCTTGTTGCGCAGCAGCGATTTGGGCGTGAAGATCACCAGCGGCTTGCGCAGGTTGCGGATGACCTGGCGGCGCAGCAGGTGGAAGATCTGGCTGGCCGTGGTCGGCTGGCACAGCTGCATGTTGGTGTCGGCCGCCAGCTGCATGAAGCGCTCCAGACGGGCCGAGCTGTGCTCAGGGCCCTGGCCTTCGTAGCCGTGCGGCAGCATCAGCGTGATGCCGTTGACGCGGCCCCACTTCACTTCACCCGATGCGATGAACTGGTCGATCACGACCTGGGCGCCGTTGGCGAAGTCGCCGAACTGCGCTTCCCAGATGACCAGGGTGTTCGGGTCGTTCGATGCGTAGCCGTATTCGAACGCCAGCACCGCCTCTTCGGACAGGATGGAGTCGATCACGACGAACGGGGCCTGGTTGTCGGCCACGTTCTGCAGCGGCGTGTAGGTGCCCTCGTTCCACTTCTCGCGGTTCTGGTCGTGGATCACGGCATGGCGGTGCGTGAACGTGCCACGGCCGCAGTCCTCACCCGACAGACGCACCGGGAAGCCACTGGCCACCAGCGATGCAAACGCCATGTGCTCGCCCATGCCCCAGTCCACCGGGATGTCGCCACGGCCCATGGCCGCGCGGTCGGCGTACACCTTCTTGACCAGCTGGTGCGGGGTGACGCTGTCGGGAATCGTGGTCAGACGGTCGGACAGGCGCTTCCACTCGGCCATCGGAATGGCGGTGTCGCCCGCGTCGGTCCACTTCTTGCCCAGGAAGGGCGACCAGTCCACCGCGTACTTGCTCTTGAAGTTGGTCAGCACCGGGTCCACCGTGTGGCGGCCAGCGTCCAGCGCGGCGCGGTAGGCCTTGACCATGTCGTCGCCCAGCGACTCGCCCAGGCCTTGCGCGGCCAGCTTGTCGGCGTACAGCTTGCGCGTGCCGGGGTGTGCGCTGATTTTCTTGTACATCAGCGGCTGGGTCAGGCTGGGGGTGTCCTGCTCGTTGTGGCCCAGCTTGCGGAAGCAGATGATGTCCACGACCACGTCCTTGCGGAAGGTCATGCGGTATTCCAGCGCGAGCTGCATGCACAGCACGACCGCTTCGGGATCGTCACCGTTGACGTGCAGCACCGGCGACTCGACACCCTTGACGATGTCGGTGCAGTACAGCGTGGAACGCAGGTCGCGCGGGTCGGAGGTGGTGAAACCGATCTGGTTGTTGATGATCAGGTGCACCGTGCCTCCGGTGGTGTAACCACGGGTGGCGGCCAGTGCCAGGGTTTCCTGGTTCACACCTTGGCCGGCGAAAGCGGCATCGCCGTGCACCAGCACCGGCAGCACCTGCTTGCCCAGCGTGTCGCCACGGCGGTCCATGCGGGCGCGCACCGACCCTTCGACCACCGGGTTCACGATTTCCAGATGCGACGGGTTGAACGCCAGCGACAGGTGGACCGGGCCGCCGGGGGTGGTCACGTCGGAGCTGAAGCCCTGGTGGTACTTCACGTCACCGGCGGGCAGGTCTTCGGGGGCGGTGTGATCGAACTCGGCGAACAGATCCTTGGGCATCTTGCCCAGGGTGTTGACCAGCACGTTCAGGCGGCCACGGTGTGCCATGCCGATCACGATTTCCTGCACACCCTGGGCGCCGGCCTGCTGGATCACCTCGTCCATGGCGGCGATGAAGCTCTCACCACCTTCGAGCGAGAAGCGCTTCTGGCCCACGTACTTGGTGTGCAGGAAACGCTCCAGGCCTTCGGCCGCGGTCAGGCGGTCGAGGATGTGCTTTTTCTTCTCGGCATTGAAAGCCGGCTTGGAGCGGATCGACTCCAGCTTTTCTTGCCACCAGCGCTTTTGCGCCTGGTCGCTGATGAACATGTACTCGGCGCCGATGCTGCTGCAATAGGTCTCGCGCAGGGCGTTCAGCAGGTCACGCAGGCTCATGACCTCCTTGCCGAAGAAGGTGTTGCTGGTGTTGAACACGGTCTCGTAATCGGCATCGGAGAAGCCGTAGAACGAGGGATCGAGTTCGGGAATGTGGTCGCGCTCGGTGCGCTTGAGGGGGTCCAGATCGGCCCAGCGGGCGCCGACGTTGCGGTAGGCGGCGATCAGCTGCTGGACGGCAACACGCTTGCGGCCCAGATCGGAGTCGGCGCCAGCGGCCATGACAACTTTGGTGCCGCCCTGCTTGGCGCGCTCGGCAAAAGCGTTGATGACGGGCAGGTGGGGAACGTCGCGGGCATCGGTGCCGTCAACGGCGGGCACGTGCTGGAGGGCGTCGAAGTAGCTGCGCCAGTTCTCGGGCACGCTGCCTGGGTTCTCCAGGTACTTCTCGTACATCTCTTCCACATACGGCGCGTTGCCGCCGAAGAGGTACGAATTGGATTGGTAGGCGACGTAGACGTTGCCCCCGTTCGATGGGGAATTGCTCATGGATTCGCTGACCTCCGCTTCCCTGAGGGAAACATTAGCTGGTTGAAGAAACCTCCCGCGACACGGCTGGACCGATTGGCGGATGCGACAGTGACTGTGGAAGGACCTGACTGCGGGCGCGATTGTGCCACCAGCGGCCTCGCTGGGCGAGCAAAAATATGCAAAACGTCCAGGCGGCGTCACAGAACGCGAAGCTCTGTTGCGTCGGGGCGATACGACAGGCTGGTGTCAGCCTGTGCGGTGGCGAGATATCAGGTGACGATGCGAGGCGACAGGCGCTCGGACGCGGGCACCGCGCTGGGCTCGTCCATTTCGATGGCGATCTGGGTACACACGGTGCGGCACAGCGTGACCGCTTTCTCGCTCTGGACGCGGTAGATGACCTGCGTGCCTTCTTTGCGCTTGGCCAGCACCCCCGCTCGGTAGAGCAGATTCAGATGCTGCGACAGGTTGGGCTGCGTGGTGTCGATTTCCTGCAGCAACTGCGAGACGGACTTTTCCTTGTCGCACAAGGCGCTGAGGATGCGCAGTCGCATCGGGGTGGCCAGCACACCGAACAGCTCGGCGGCCATTTCAAACACACGAACTTTTTCGACACTGGTTGCGGAATCGATCATTTGGTCCATGGTGGCCACGTTTTTGTCAATATAAGCATGGATGATACGCACAAAGCCTGACCCTGCCCATGGGTGTTTGCCGCGGGTCTGAGAGCACCCACCAAAACAAACGGCCCCACGCGCCATCCCGACGCATGGGGCCGTTTTCACAGGCAGCCGATCAGGCTTGCAGATCCTTGATCTGTTGCAGCGCGGCCGGATCGTCCATGGTGGTCAGGTCACCCGGGTCGCGACCTTCGCACACCGCCTGGATGGCGCGGCGCAGCAGCTTGCCGCTGCGCGTCTTGGGCAACACGTTCACAAAGCGGACCCGGGCGGGGCGCGCCACAGCGCCCAGCTGCTCGTCCACCAGCTTCATGACCTCCCCCTCCAGCTTCAGGCGTGACGCTTCGTCGGTGATCAGGCTGGCGTCTTTCACCACCGCAAACGCCATGGCAACCTGGCCCTTGAGCTGGTCGGCCACACCGACCACCGCCACTTCGGCGATGCGCGGGTGGCTGGAGATGCTCTCTTCGATCTCGCGGGTGCCCAGGCGGTGCCCGGCCACGTTGATCACGTCATCGGTGCGACCCAGAATGAAGTAGTAACCGTCTTCGTCGCGGATGCCCCAGTCGAAGGTGCTGTACACCACCTTGCCCGGCACGCTGGACCAATAGGTTTTCACGAAGCGAGCATCGTCACCCCAGATCGTCTGCATGCAGCCGGGAGGCAGCGGACCTTCCACGGCCACCACGCCCTTCTGGTTGCCGCCCGGCAGTTCGGCACCGGTCTGGTCGTCGAGCAGCTTGACGTTGTAGCCGTACACCGCCTTGCCAGGCGAACCGAACTTGCTGGGCGCTTTCTCCACGCCGTTGCAGATCTCCAGGATCGGCCAGCCGGTTTCGGTCTGCCAGTAGTTGTCGACGATGGGTTTGCCCAGTTCGCCCGCAATCCATTGCGCGGTCGGCTCGTCCAGCGGCTCCCCCGCCAGGAACAGGGCCTTGAGGCTGGACAGGTCGTACTTCTTGATGAAAGACGGGTCGTACTTCTTGAGCACGCGCACGGCTGTGGGCGCGCTGAACATGACGGTGACTTTGTACTTCTCGACCAGCTGCCACCAGATGCCAGCGTCCGGACGGATCGGCAAACCTTCGTACATGATGGTGGCCATGCCCCCGATCAGCGGGCCGTAGATGATGTAGCTGTGACCCACCACCCAGCCAATGTCGCTGGTGGAGAAATAGGTCTCGCCGGGGTTGCCCATGTAGATGTGCTTCATGGACGCGGCCAGCGCCACGGTGTAGCCACCGGTGTCGCGCTGCACGCCCTTGGGCTTGCCGGTGGTGCCGCTGGTGTAGAGGGTGTAACTGGGGTGGGTGGCATCGACCCATTCGCAGGGCACCACCGTGTCCATGACCTGCGCGCGCGCCTGGGCGTAGTCCACATCACGGCCTTCGACGGCTGTAAAAGCCGCCAGGCCGCGGTTGACCATCACCACCTTGGCGGGCTTGTGGGACGACAGCTTGATGGCCTCGTCCAGCAGCGGTTTGTAT
This sequence comes from Hydrogenophaga sp., assembly GCF_051007235.1. Classification (GTDB taxonomy): domain Bacteria; phylum Pseudomonadota; class Gammaproteobacteria; order Burkholderiales; family Burkholderiaceae_C; genus Hydrogenophaga. Next base: position 20,365 of record NZ_JBPCSJ010000319.1, read on the forward strand.
TCGACCACCTTGCCACCGCGCGAACCTGCGTCTGCACTGACGATGGCCACCGGCGAAGCATCTTCGATGCGACTGGCCAGCGCGTGGCTGGCAAAACCGCCGAATACCACCGAGTGGATCGCGCCGATGCGCACGCAGGCCAGCATGGCGAACGCGGCTTCGGGGATCATGGGCATGTAGATCAGGACGCGGTCGCCCTTCTTGACACCCTGTGCCTGCAGAATGGCCGCCATGCGCTGCACCTCGGCGTGCAGTTCACGGAAGCTGTAGGTTTTTTCAGTGTCGGTTTCGGTCGACACGAAGATCAGCGCGTTCTGATCGGCACGGTCTTTCAGGTGGCGGTCCACCGCGTTGTGGCAGAGGTTGGTCAGACCACCTTCGAACCAGCGGGCAAACGGCGGGTTGTCGTAGTTGCAGACGCGGTCAAACGGCTTGTGCCAGTCCACCAGCGCAGCCTGCTCGGCCCAGAAAGCGTCGCGGTCTTCAATGGAGCGGCGGTGGAAGTCGGCGTAGCCCTGTGCGTTGCTCATGCAAGTCTCCTGCGGGTGGTGGTGCAAATGGAGAACGGACAACCCTGGCCACACGAAGACCGGGTACGCCGCTCACCTCAAACTGAATTCATAATTATGAGAGTCAGACTTGCGAGAGGCTGACACCCGGCCACGCCATGGCCGGGCCATACCCCATGCGCAGGCAGACCGATCCGGACCGCCAGGACCGGGTTTTATTTGATCAGTGCCTGCACATCGCGGAACACAGGATGTTCGGCGCTGCGCAACCACTCGAAAGCCACCATTTCGGTGGTGACCAACTCGGCGCCGGCGCCGGCCAGGCGGTCAAACGCAGCGTCACGGTTGCGTTCGGTGCGCGAGCCGCAGGCGTCGGTGACCACCCAGACGTCCACTTCCTGCTCGATCAGTTCCAGCGTGGTCTGCAGCAGACACACATGCGCCTCACAACCGGCGATCACCACCGTGCCACGTTCAGGCGCAGCGGGCGCCGCCGGCTTTTGCAGGTGGCGCGGCAGGCTGCGCGCATTGCCCCCCGTGGGGCGGACGGGCGGCCGCAAACAGTCCAGCAGCCCGGCTCCAACGGCGCTGAAATCCATTTTGGACAGCGTCTTGTGGCAATGCTCGCGCACAGCCGGGTCGTTCGGTCCCAGCTTGGCGGGGTTCTGCTCGGTGCCACACACCGGCACCTGCATCAGCCGCGCCATGCGCGCCAGGCGCACGGCATTCGCCAGGAACTGAGCACCTTCGTGGATGGCGGGCATCAGACGGCTCTGGTAGTCCACCAGCACCAGTTGGGAGTCGCGTACGTCCAGCAGCATGGCATTGTCTTTCGCGTCAATATGGAAAGAGGCCGATTGTGACAAACCAGGGCGATGCGAGCGCCTCTGCGGCCGCAGCCAGAACCGTTCCGAACTTCCTTATTGCACCCTTTTTGCAGACAAATCAATGTGTTGCATGACATCCCTCACTTGACGGCATGTGACGGCGTCCGTTAAGGTCGAAGGATGAGAATGTGGATATGTGTTGTTGTGTTGGGCTGCGCTGCAGCGCTGGCCCAAGCAGCCCCCAACGACGCCGGCAATGAAGAAGCAAACACCGCACTGGTCGAAAAAGGCCTGGTGTCGCGCCTGACCGGTCAGTTGCAACAAGCCAGAGACAGCGTGGGCGAAAAGGCTTCTGAACTGGTGGTCAACGCCATGGGGTTCCTGGGGGTTCCCTACAAATACGGTGGAAACAGCGTCGAAGCCGGTGGTTTTGACTGCAGCGGCTTCGTGCGCGCGGTCTATGAGCAGTCCATCGGCAAGGTCTTGCCGCGCCGCGCCAGCGAACAGGCGGCGGCCACCCAGGCCATCGATCGAAACGAACTCAAACCGGGCGATCTGGTGTTTTTCAACACCATGAAACGGGCCTTCAGCCACGTCGGCATCTATGTGGGCGAGGGCAAGTTCATCCACGCGCCGAGGTCGGGCTCGTCGGTGCGCGTGGAAGACATGCGCCAAGCGTACTGGCAGACGCGTTTCAATGGTGCCCGCCGGGTGGTCGCTCCATTGCCAGACGGCACACCCGCCGCGGTGTCCGTCATGCCGGTCATCGGCAACTGACCGGTCGACCTAAGGTCGCCAGAGTTCCTTTCGTGGCGTCACTGGCCCGCCTAGATCGCGGCGGGCACTCAGGTTCCACGGAAGCAGAACGGGTTTATCCATGACGCCTTGCCGTTCGTTGCTGTACGCGCCTTTTTTGTAGCTGAAGGCGGCCCTTTAGGCTTCATCGCACTCCGCAACACGGCATCTCGTCCGCCGCCACCCTGCGGTGACACGCAGGACAACCCGGCCCGAGGACACCACCGAATCACCAGCACAAGGCCATGTCGCTCAGGGCATAGGCACGCTATCGATCAAATTGAAACAATATGTAGTACAAACACAGACACCTATGGGACACATGAAAGAAGAGTTGTCGATGTCCTCATCATCCCTTCCGCCTGGCACCAGCGGCGATGTCCAACCTGCCATGCAGCGCCGCCTGGCACAGCTCCATTCCGCCATGGGTGATGGCACCACCGCCATGGAGCCCCTCGGCCCAGCCGACGCGCCGCAAGTTCCGCCACCACGCATGGGCGTCGACGCAGGCGCACGCGACGTACCGAAGAAGCCCTGGGCCACCAGGCCCCTGTGGCTGATGGCGGCACTGCTGCTGACAGGGTTCGTGATCGGCGCTTTGAGCCAGCGCCAAAGTTCGGCGTCTGAACCGCTTGAACGGAATCCCATAGAAGCCATGTCGACCGCGCAAGCCTCGTCTTCGACACCGGTGTCGCCCGTCGAGCCCGCTGCGACCACGCCATCCGAAGACGACGCCATCCGCGACATGCTGGAGCGCTGGCGCCTGGACTGGTCGCGGCGCGACGTGCCCGCCTACCTGGGCCACTACAGCACCCAGTTCGAACCGGCCACGGGCATCGCCCGCGCGCAATGGGCAGAACAACGTCAACAGGCCCTGCTCAACCGCCCGGCCATCCGCATCGAGATGCAGGACCTGCGCATCGAGCGCCCCAACCCGCAAGAGGCACGGGTGCATTTTTTGCAGACCTATCTGTCGGGGCGCTACCAGGAGAACGCGCAACCCAAAACCCTGCGACTGCTGCAGGAGGACGGCGGCTGGCGCATCGCGGGTGAATGGCAAGGCTCGGGCCCCGCACAGACACCGTCCAAACCCTGAGGGCGTCGCGGCAACACAACAGTCGCGAGGGGCTGGGTCTCACCTGTTCATTTGCGAACGCTTCTCACCCTTATCCAGGGTACCAGGGAGCACATGGTGGTCGGTCAAATGGCATGCCTGCGCCATTGGCCTTAATAAAAATAGCTTACCTGCCAGGGCAGCGGCCGCTTGAGCCGTGTGTGACGCCAACAAGCCTCTTGTTCACATTGCGACTCAATCGCATCTGAAAAATCCTGCGTCCCGACGCACCGTCATCTCGATCCGTCGCGCCACAGAGATCGGCGCGGAAGTGGCTCTTGCGGGGCCGCACAACCGGCTCCAAAACCGTGGATTTTTCGGTATGCACTCACTAGCCTATGGGCACTGAGCGCGCCCTGTGACCACAAGACAACCGATGACCCAACACCCTGCCCTGCCCGATGCGGCACTTGCCGACATGGAGAACGAAGCCATCCGCGCATGGCGTGAACTGTTTTCCGTGACGGCCCACCCGATCCGCGAAGCGGTCGCCCACGTGGTCCGCGAAGGCGCCGACACCCTCACGGAAGATTTCTACGGCCGCATGCAAACCCACGCGCGCGCCGCCAGCTTTCTGGACCAGGAGCGCGTGCAACGCCGGCTGCGCGCGTCCCTGCGCCAGTGGATGATCGATCTGTTCGGCACGCTCGAGGTCGAGCAGATCCTGCCAGCGATCCGGCGCCAGATCGAGGTGGGTGCCGTGCACGCGCGCATCCGTCTGCCCATCGACCTGATTCCCTCGGGCATCCGGCTGCTCAAACGCGGCATCCGGCGCCGCATCGACTTCACCGCGCTGGACGCCTCCGACCGGCTGATCGCACAGGTCTACGTATCGGACCTGTTGCACCTGGCCGATGGCCTGATGAACCAGGCCTATTTCCGGGACACACACGAGGTGGTGCGCAACGACGAGGCCTACCGCCTGATGGCCCACAAGCGCAGCGCCTCGTTTGAGCGCGCTCGCCAGCGGGCGGCGCTGTCCGAGTGGGCCGAGGCGCTGCTCATCTCTGTCTGGACGCAGCCGCAGCCCGGGGCTGGCGCGCGTCTGCGCGACTCCGAGTTCGGCATCTGGATGCACCACAAAGGCGCCGTGATGTTCGAAGAAACGGCGGACTTTCGCGACATCGTGGATGCGATCGACACCATGGACCAACAGTTGCTGCCGCGGTTGCGCGAGGCGCGCGACGACCGAGAGCGCACCGATGCCTGCATCGGCGCCATCAAACAACTGCTGGACCTGATCCGCTACAAACTCAACGATCTGTTTGAAAGCGGCCTGGGCAAGGACGACGGCTTGGACCACGAAACCCAACTGCCCGACCGGCGCTACCTGCCCGCCATCCTGGGGCGCGAGATGCGCGCCCACCAGGAGAGCGACCGGCCGTTCTGCCTGCTGCTGATCGAGGTGCACTTCCCCTCGCTCAAGGAGCACCAGGGCAGCGGAACCCGCAGCCGCCTGCTGCAGGCCGCGGTGGAGGCGGTGGCCCAATGCACACGCACCACCGACCACCTGTTTCGCTACGACGAACACCGCCTGCTGCTGGTGGCGGTGGAATGCAACCGCAGCAAGGCTGGCGACCTGGCCGCCAGCGTGGCGGAGAAACTGCGCCACGCCGTGAACACCGGCAATGTGCAAGGCCGCTGGACACCGGTGAGCCCCAGCGTCTGCATCGGCATCGCCGAATACGACCGGCACCCGGACTACCAGTACTTCATCCAGCGGGCGGAAACCGCGCTGACCGAGGCATCCATGGCCCGACGCAGCAAGATCGCTTTGGCCTGAGCCCCGGCACACCGATCAACGAAAAGCCCCGGACAGCTTCCCGTCCGGGGCTTTTGTTTTGAGGAGCGTCGCTGCGGCTTACTTTTTCGCCGGCGGCAGATCGGTACACGACCCGTGCGCCACCTCCGCCGCCATGCCGATGCTCTCGCCCAACGTGGGGTGCGGGTGGATGGTCTTGCCGATGTCCACCGCGTCGGCGCCCATCTCGATGGCCAACGCGATCTCGCCGATCATGTCACCGGCGTGGGTGCCCACCATGCCGCCGCCCAGGATCTTGCCGTGGCCATGGGCCTCGGGCGAGTCGTCGAACAGCAGCTTGGTGAAGCCCTCGTCGCGGCCGTTGGCAATCGCCCGGCCCGAAGCCGTCCAGGGGAACAGGCCCTTCTTGACCTTGATGCCCTGGGCCTTCGCCTGGTCCTCGGTCAGGCCCACCCAGGCCACCTCAGGGTCGGTGTAGGCCACGCTAGGAATCACGCGGGCGTTGAATGCGGCCGCTGCCAGTTCCTTGTTGCCCTGCAGTTCCCCGGCGATGACCTCCGCCGCCACGTGCGCCTCGTGCACCGCCTTGTGCGCCAGCATGGGCTGGCCGACGATGTCGCCGATGGCGAAGATGTGCGGCACGTTGGTGCGCATCTGGATGTCGACGTTGATGAAGCCGCGGTCGGTCACCGCCACGCCGGCCTTGTCGGCCGCGATCTTCTTGCCGTTGGGCGTGCGGCCCACGGCCTGCAACACCAGGTCGTAAGTGCCTTCGCTCTTGCTGCCGTCCAGGCCCTCGAACTGCACCTTGATGCCCTCGGGCGTCGCCGTGGCGCCCACGGTCTTGGTCTTCAACATGATGTTGTCGAAGCGGCCCTTGTTCATCTTCTCCCAGACCTTGACCAGGTCGCGGTCCGCACCCTGCATCAGGCCGTCCATCATCTCGACCACGTCCAGGCGGGCGCCCAGCGTGCTGTACACCGTGCCCATTTCCAGGCCGATGATGCCGCCGCCGACGATGAGCATCTTCTTGGGCACGCCTTGCAGCGCCAGCGCGCCAGTGGAGTCCACCACGCGCGGGTCGTTGGGCATGAAGGGCAGGCGCACCGCCTGCGAACCGGCGGCGATGATGCACTTCTTGAAGGCCACGACCTTCTTGTTACCGGTCTTCTCCTGGCCGGTGCCGGTCGTCTCTTCCACTTCCACGTGGTTGGGGCCGACAAAGGCGCCGTAGCCGCGCACGGTGGTGACCTTGCGCATCTTGGCCATGGCCGCCAGACCACCGGTCAGCTTGCCGATGACCTTTTCCTTGTGGGCGCGCAGTTTGTCCACGCTCACCGTCGGCTTGCCGAACTCGACGCCCAGATCGCCCAGATGCGAGACCTCGTCCATCACCGCGGCCACGTGCAGCAGCGCCTTGGACGGGATGCAACCCACGTTCAGGCAGACGCCGCCCAGCTGGGCGTAACGCTCGACGATCACGACCTTCAGGCCCAGGTCGGCGGCGCGGAAGGCGGCCGAGTAGCCGCCAGGGCCTGCGCCCAGCACCAGCAGGTCGCATTCGATGTCGGCAGAACCGCCGAAGCTGGCGGCCGTGGGGGCCACCACCGGGGCGGCAGCGGGTGCGGCCACGGGCGCAACTGCAGCAGGCGCCGCGGCCGGTGCGGGAGCCGCCGCAGCGCCCGCCGCTTCCAGCACCAGCACCACCGAGCCCTGCTTGACCTTGTCGCCCAGGGCGACCTTGAGTTCTTTCACCACGCCAGCGTACGACGAGGGAATTTCCATCGAGGCCTTGTCGGACTCGACGGTGATGAGGCTCTGCTCGGCCTTGACGGTGTCGCCCGGCTTGACCAGCAGCTCGATGACCGCGACCTCGTCGAAGTCGCCGATATCGGGAACCTTGATGTCCATGAGTGCCATGTTCAGGGTCCCTTCTTAGAGCAGCACACGGCGGAAGTCGCCGAGGATCTGGCCGAGGTAGGCGTTGAAGCGCGCAGCCGCGGCGCCGTCGATCACGCGGTGGTCCCAGGTCAGCGACAGCGGCAGCATCAGGCGAGGCACGAAGGCCTTGCCATCCCACACCGGTTCCATCTGGCTCTTGCAGACGCCCAGGATGGCGACTTCGGGCGCGTTGATGATGGGCGTGAAGTAACGGCCACCGATACCGCCCAGGCTGGAGATGGTGAAGGTGGCGCCGGACATGTCGGCCGGGCCGAGCTTACCGTCGCGGGCCTTCTTGGCCAGATCGCCCATTTCCTGGCTGATCTGCAGCACGCCCTTCTTGTCGGCGTCCTTGATGACGGGCACGACCAGGCCATTGGGCGTGTCGGCCGCAAAACCGATGTGGTAGTACTGCTTGTAGACCAGCGAGTCACCGTCCAGCGAGCTGTTGAACTCGGGGAACTTCTTGAGCGCGGCGACCGACGCCTTGATCAGGAAGGCCAGCATGGTGACCTTGACGCCGCTCTTCTCGTTCTCCTTGTTGGTGGAGACGCGGAAGGCTTCGAGGTCGGTGATGTCGGCGTCGTCGTGGTTGGTGACGGCCGGGATCATCACGGCGTTGCGCAGCAGGTTGGCGCCGCTGATCTTCTTGATGCGGCCCATCTCCTTGCGCTCGATCGGGCCGAACTTGGCGAAGTCGACCTTGGGCCAGGGGATCAGGCCCAGTTCGGAACCGCCACCGCCGGCGGACGCAGCGGGCGCCTTGGCCTTCTGCGCGGCGGTCTGCAACGCACCCGACATGACGGACTTGGTGAAGCCCTGCACGTCGTCCAGCGTGATGCGGCCCTTGGGGCCCTTGCCTTGCACCTCGGCCAGCGGCACGCCGAGTTCGCGGGCGAACTTGCGGACGGAAGGCGAAGCGTGCGGCAAACCCAGCGCCGGGGTGGCGGTCGGGTTGTGGGCCGGTGCGGCAGCGGCCGGAGCCGACACCACCGCAGCAGGAGCCACCACCGCCGCGGCGGCAGGCGCAGCCACGGCGGCCGGCGCTGCCGCAGCAGGTGCCGGCGCAGCGGCGCCCACAGAACCCTCCAGGATCGCCAGCAGGTCACCAATGTTGACCGTGTCGCCGACCTTGACCTTGAGCTCCTTGAGCACGCCAGCGTGCGAGGACGGGATTTCCATCGAGGCTTTGTCGGACTCGACGGTGATCAGGCTCTGCTCAACCTTGATGGTGTCGCCGGGCTTGACGAACACCTCGATCACCGCGACGTCCTTGAAGTCGCCGATGTCGGGAACCTTCACTTCCACCGGGCCCGATGCGACCGGGGCTGCGACAGGCGCAGCCACCGGTGCGGCAGCCAAGGGTGCAGGCGCCGCCACAGCGGTGGCCGCGGCCACCGGTGCCGGTGCAGCGGCCTCACCGGCGGCTTCCACCACCAGCACCACCGAACCCTCTTTGACCTTGTCACCCAGCGCCACGCGCAGTTCTTTCACCACGCCGGCCGTGCTCGACGGGATTTCCATCGAGGCCTTGTCGGACTCGACCGTGATCAGCGACTGCTCGGCCTTGACCGTGTCGCCCACCTTGACCAGCAGTTCGATGACCGCCACTTCGTCGAAGTCACCGATGTCCGGGACTTTCACTTCTACCAGTGCCATGTTCTTGTCTCCGGATGTTTACGCGTAGAGCGGGTTGACCTTGTCCGTCTTGATGCCGTACTTGGCAATCGCCTCGGCCACTTTCGCCAACGGCAGCTTGCCCTCATCAGCCAGCGCACGCAGGGCGGCGACCACGATGTAGTGGCGGTTGATCTCGAAGTGCTCGCGCAGCTTGCTGCGGAAGTCGCTGCGGCCGAAACCGTCGGTGCCCAGCACCTTGTATTCGCGGCCCCTGGGAATGAAGGGGCGGATCTGCTCGGCGTAGTTCTTCATGTAGTCGGTGGAAGCGACCACCGGGCCGGTGTGGCCAGCCAGCTGTTGCGTCACGAACGGCACGCGTTGCGCTTCGGTCGGATGCAACAGGTTGAAGCGCTCGGCGTCCTGACCGTCTCGGGTCAGTTCGTTGAAGCTCGGGCAGCTCCACACGTCGGCCTGCACGCCCCAGTCGGTGGCCAGCAGGGCCTGCGCGGCAATGCTCTCGCGCAGGATGGTGCCGGAGCCCAGAAGCTGCACACGCTTGTCGCCTTCGGCGCCCGGCTTGCACAGGTACATGCCCTTGATGATCTGCTCTTCCGTGCCGGCGGTCAGGCCCGGCATGGCGTAGTTCTCGTTCAGCAGCGTCAGGTAATAGAAGACGTTGTCCTGTTTCTCCACCATGCGCTTGAGACCATGGTGCAGGATCACGCCGACTTCGTGCGCGAAGGTCGGGTCGTAGCTGATGCAGTTCGGGATCGTGCCAGCCAGGATGTGGCTGTGGCCGTCTTCGTGCTGCAGGCCTTCGCCGTTGAGCGTGGTCCGGCCGGACGTGCCGCCCAGCAGGAAGCCGCGCGCCTGCATGTCGCCGGCCGCCCAGGCCAGGTCGCCGATGCGCTGGAAGCCGAACATCGAGTAGTACACGTAGAACGGCACCATGATGCGGTTGGACGTGCTGTACGAGGTGGCGGCCGCGATCCAGCTGGACATGCCGCCGGCTTCGTTGATGCCTTCCTGCAGGATCTGGCCGGCCTTGTCTTCCTTGTAGTACATGACCTGGTCTTTATCGACCGGGGTGTACTGCTGACCAGCGGGGTTGTAGATGCCGACCTGGCGGAACAGGCCTTCCATGCCGAAAGTGCGGGCCTCGTCCACCAGGATGGGCACCACGCGCGGGCCCAGGGCCTGGTCGCGCAGCAGCTGCGTCAGGAAGCGCACGTAGGCCTGGGTGGTGGAGATTTCACGGCCCTCGGCGGTCGGCTCCAGCACGGCCTTGAAGGTTTCCAGCGCGGGCACGGTGAAGCTCTCGTCGGCCTTGGTGCGGCGCTTGGGCAGGTAGCCGCCCAGGGCCTGGCGGCGCTCGTGCAGGTACTTCATTTCCGGCGTGTCGTCGGCCGGCTTGTAGAACGGGATCTTGGGCAGCTCGCTGTCCGGGATCGGCAGGTTGAAGCGGTCGCGGAAGATCTTGATGTCCTCGTCGGTCAGCTTCTTGGTCTGGTGGACCGTGTTCTTGCCTTCACCGGCCTTGCCCATGCCAAAGCCCTTGACCGTCTTGATCAGCAGCACGGTCGGCTGGCCCTTGTGGTTCACGGCCTTGTGGTACGCGGCATAGACCTTTTGCGGGTCGTGGCCGCCGCGACGCAGGTTCCAGATGTCGTCGTCGCTCATGTGCGACACGAGCTCCAGCGCCTTGGGATCGCGACCGAAGAAGTGCTTGCGCACGTAGGCACCGTCGTTGGCCTTGAAGGCCTGGTAGTCGCCGTCCAGCGTTTCCATCATGATCTTGCGCAGGGCACCGTCCTTGTCGCGCGCCAGCAGCGGGTCCCAGTTGGAACCCCACAGCAGCTTGATCACGTTCCAGCCGGAACCGCGGAACTCGCCTTCGAGCTCCTGGATGATCTTGCCGTTGCCGCGCACCGGGCCGTCCAGGCGCTGCAGGTTGCAGTTCACCACGAAGATCAGGTTGTCCAGGTTCTCGCGCGCGGCCAGGCTGATGGCGCCCAGCGACTCGACCTCGTCCATTTCACCGTCGCCGCAGAACACCCAGACCTTGCGGTTCTCGGTGTTGGCGATGCCACGGGCGTGCAGGTACTTCAGGAAGCGCGCCTGGTAGATGGCCATCAGCGGGCCCAGGCCCATCGAAACCGTGGGGAACTGCCAGAACTCGGGCATCAGCTTGGGGTGCGGGTAGCTCGACAGGCCCTTGCCATCGACTTCCTGGCGGAAGTTCAGCAACTGCTCTTCGGTCAGGCGGCCTTCCAGGTAAGCGCGGGCGTACACGCCGGGCGACACGTGGCCCTGGATGTACAGACAGTCGCCACCGTGGTTTTCGCTCTCGGCGTGCCAGAAGTGGTTGAAGCCGGCGCCGAACATGTGGGCCAGCGAGGCGAACGAACCGATGTGGCCGCCCAGGTCACCACCGTCTTCGGGGTTGTGGCGGTTGGCCTTGACCACCATGGCCATGGCGTTCCAGCGCATGTAGGCGCGCAGGCGTTCTTCGATCTCGATGTTGCCGGGGCAGCGGGCCTCTTCGGTCGATTCGCTGGTGTTGACGTAGCCGGTGTTGGCCGAGAACGGCAGGTCGATGCTGTTCTGGCGTGCTTCCTCCAGCAACTGCTCCAACAGGAAGTGCGCACGCTCCGGGCCCTCCCGCTCGATCACGGCGGCCAGCGCCTCCATCCATTCGCGGGTTTCCTGGGAATCGGCATCCCCTACACCACGGCCATTGAGAGCGTCTGACGCTGACATGTTTGTCTCCTGTCGGTTGATTTTTGGGGCGACAACGGTCGCCCCTTCGGGCGGAGCGAATTGTTCCACAACACCTTGAAAATTTCAATATGTGCCTACACATTTCGCATTATGGATTATCAGATCCACCATCGAGACCTCGCAAGCCGCCAAAGTGCACCTGATGCTCACGTAGACTCGCACGACCATGATGCCCACCCCGGACCGTCCCGCCAACCCCACGGCCGCCCGTTCCCCCATTGCGTGGTGGCGGCGCTGGTGGCGCCGGCTCCCGCCTTCGCGCCAGGACCGCTTCGCCACCCTGGCACCGCTGCTGTCGGTGCTGCTGTTTCTGGCCGCCATCGTCGTGGCCATCACCTACCTGCGTTTTGAAGAACTCGAACGCGAGCAGGAAGCCGTCACGCGCGACGTGGAGTACGCCCAGCAGCGCCTGCGGCTGCGCCTGCTCGAACGCCAGGAACAGCTGATGCGCCTGGCCCGCGAGGTCGACAACAAGGAAATCAGCGCCGATGAATTCGCCTTCCAGGCCGAGACCCTGATCAGCCAGTTCCCCGAGTTGCTGGCGATCTCCTGGGTCGATGGTCGCCGCGTGGTGATGTCCACCTATGCATCGCCCAGCGCCCCCACGGCGCTCATGCGCGCGGTCGGCGGCGCCATACCGGCGGCCGAAGGCGACGGCTCGTTCGAGCTCGCGCGCGACCTGCGCCAGCCCATCTACTCGCGCCCGCTGGGCGACGACCCGCGCCAGGCCACGCTGATGCTGCAGGTGCCGCTGACCGAACAGGGCCGTTTCGCTGGCACCGTGATGGGCGAATATTCGGTGGACGGGCTGATGCGCTTTGGCATGCCGCCCGAGATCATGGCGCGCTACGCCGTGGCGCTGCTGGACGATCGCGGACGCGTGCTCGCCGGCAGCCTGCAAACCACCGGCGGCGTGCTGCGCCTGCTGCCTTGGTCGGCACAGTCCATGGAGCATGAAGTCCCCGTCTCGCCCGTGGGCAACGGCCTGCTGCTCAAGGCCCAGGGCTACCGCACCTCGCAGGACATCGTCGGCTCCAGCTTCTTCTGGGTGATCGGCGCGCTCTCGGCGCTCACCGTGTGGATGCTGCTGGGCACCTGGCGCCACACGCGCAAACGGGTGCAGGCCCAGCAAGCGCTGGTGGCCGAAACCAATTTCCGCCGCGCCATGGAAAACTCCATGCTCACCGGCATGCGCGCCCTGGACATGCAGGGCCGCATCAGCTACGTCAACCCCGCGTTCTGCTCCATGACGGGTTGGACCGAGGCGGAGCTGGTGGGCCGCACCGCGCCCTTCCCCTACTGGCCGGAAGACGACCACGAACAGCTCGCGGCGCGCCTGGACGACGAGATCAGCGGCCGCTCCACCCCAGGCGGTTTCGAGGTGCGCGTGCAGCGGCGCGACGGCACCATCTTCGACGCGCGCATGTACGTCTCTCCGCTGATCGACCCCAAGGGTCACCAGACCGGCTGGATGACGTCCATGACGGACATCACAGAGCCCAAGCGCATCCGCGAAGAACTCTCCGCTTCGTACGAACGCTTCACCACCGTGCTGGAGTCGCTGGACTCGGCCGTGTCGGTCGCGCCGCTGGGCAGCGACGAGATGCTGTTCGCCAACAAGATGTACCGGCTGTGGTTCGGCACCCGCGGCCAGGGCCACCGTCAGCTGGTGGACCTGGCGGGCACCACGCCCACACCACCGTCGGACCACGGTGACGCGGTGGACGCCTTCGCCGGCATGCCCACCGATGCCCTGACCGATGCCGGCGCTGAAAACGCCGAAGTGTTCGTGGAGGAACTGGACCGCTGGCTGGAGGTGCGCACCCGCTACCTGACCTGGGTGGACGGGCGCCTCGCACAAATGGTGATCGCCAGCGACATCACGCCGCGCCGCAACGCCGAGGCCCAGGCTGCGCTGCAGAACGAACGCGCGCAGACCGCCAGCCGCCTGATCACCATGGGTGAGATGGCGTCCAGCGTGGCCCACGAACTCAACCAGCCGCTCACTGCCATCAGCAACTACTGCAACGGCATGATCTCGCGCCTGCACGAGAAGCGCATCTCTGAAGAGGACCTGCTCGGTGCGCTGGAGAAAACCGCCCGGCAGGCGCAGCGCGCGGGCCAGATCATCCAGCGCATCAAGGCCTTCGTGAAGCGCAGCGAACCCAACCCCATGCCGTCCGACGTGCCCACCATGGTGAGCAACGCGATCGAGCTGGCCGACATCGAGCTGCGCCGCCAGCAGGTGCGGCTCTCGCCCTATGTGGCGGCACGCCTGCCCAGCCTGATGGTCGATCCGATCCTGATCGAACAGGTACTGATCAACCTGCTCAAGAACGCGGGCGAGGCCATCGTGCAGGCGGGCCGTCTGCCGGGCCAGCGCTATGTGGAACTGCGCGTGGCCCCGCGCCGGGTGGACGAGCAAGACGTGGTCGAGTTCTCGGTGCGCGATTCCGGCAAGGGCGTGCCCGCCGAAATGATCGAGCGTATCTATGAAGCCTTCTACAGCACCAAGAGCGAAGGCATGGGCATTGGCCTGAAGCTGTGCCGCAGCATCGTCGAGTCGCACCACGGCCGGATGCAGGTGCAGAACATCTACAATGCGGACGAAGTGGTGGGCTGCTGTTTCAGCTTCTGGATACCCGTGATTTCCCGGTTGCCAGCGCCCGGGACAGCGCCAGACACCACCCCAGTGACGTCGTCGGATACCGAAAGAACGAGATGAGTTTGATCCCCAAAAAAGGCAGCGTCTACGTGGTCGATGACGACGAGGCGGTTCGCGACTCCCTGCAATGGTTGCTCGAAGGCAAGGACTACCGGGTCCGCTGCTTCGAATCGGCCGAAGCCTTCCTCAGCCGCTACGACGCCCGCGAAGTGGCCTGCCTCATCGCCGACATCCGCATGGGCGGCATGACCGGCATGGAACTGCAGGAAAAGCTGATCGAACGCCAGTCCCCCCTGCCCATCGTCTTCATCACCGGCCACGGCGACGTGCCGATGGCGGTGGAATCGATGAAGAAGGGTGCGCTGGACTTCATCCAGAAGCCCTTCAAGGAAGACCAGCTGCTCGCCTTGGTCGAACGCATGCTGGACAAGGCCAAGGACGCCTTCGCCACCCACCAGCAGGCCGCCAGCCGCGACGCCCTGCTCTCCAAGCTCACCAGCCGCGAAGCCCAGGTGCTCGAACGCATCGTCGCCGGCCGCCTGAACAAGCAGATCGCCGACGACCTGGGCATCAGCATCAAGACCGTCGAGGCGCACCGCGCCAACATCATGGAAAAGCTCGGTGCCAACACCGTGGCCGACCTGCTCAAGATCGCGCTGGGCCAGACCCCCGCCAAGGCCTGACCCCACACACCCCACGCCAACGCCCGCCCACCCCGGCGGGCGTTTCCATTTCCCCCTCCAACGCTGCATCACCATGACCGCCCAACTGATCGACGGCAACGCCCTTTCCAAACAGCTCCGCGCCGACGTCAGCGCGCGCGTGACCGCCCTCAAGGCCCGGGGCATCACGCCCGGCCTTGCGGTCATCCTGGTCGGTGACAACGCGGCCAGCCAGGTTTATGTGCGCAACAAGGTCAAGGCCTGCGAAGACACCGGCATGCACTCGGTGCTGGAAACCTGGCCTGCGACCATGACCGAAGCCGAACTGCTGGCCCGCGTGGACGCGCTGAACAACGATGCCACCATCCACGGCATCCTGGTCCAGCTGCCGCTGCCCGTCCACATGAACGCCCAGCGCGTGATCGAAGCCATCTCGCCCGAGAAGGACGTGGACGGCTTCCACATCGCCAGCGCCGGCGCGCTCATGACCGGCCTGCCCGGCTTCTGGCCCTGCACGCCGTATGGCTGCATGAAGATGCTGGAAAGCATCGGCTACGACCTCAAGGGCAAGCACGCGGTGGTCATCGGTCGCAGCAACATCGTGGGCAAGCCCATGGCCATGATGCTGCTGCAGCAGAACGCCACCGTCACCATCTGCCACAGCGCCACGAAGGATCTGAAGGCCATGACCCTGCAGGCCGACGTGATCGTCGCCGCCGTGGGCAAGCGCAATGTGCTGACCGCCGACATGGTCAAGCCTGGTGCCGTGGTGCTGGACGTGGGAATGAACCGCAACGACGAAGGCAAGCTGTGTGGCGACGTGGACTTTGACGGCGTGAAACAAGTCGCAGGCTATATCACCCCGGTCCCCGGTGGCGTGGGCCCCATGACGATCACCATGCTGCTGGTCAATACCCTTGAAGCGGCTGAACGCGCCACCAAGTGATACAACCGACACCATCAAA
>NZ_JBPCSJ010000320.1:0-4807 GCF_051007235.1 Hydrogenophaga sp.
GTGTTGCCAGTGGTGCCCAACCGGGGCCAGATCCTGGACCGCAAGGGCCGCGTGCTGGCCTCCAACTACTCGGCCTACACGCTGGAGATCACGCCGTCCAAGGTGGAGGACCTCAACGGCACGATCGAGGCGCTGGGCCAGCTGGTGAACATCGAGGCGCGCGACAAGCGGCGCTTCCACAAGCTGCTGGAGGAGTCGCGCAACTTCGACTCACTGCCCATCCGCACCCGCCTGAGCGACGAGGAGGTCGCGCGCTTCACGGCACAGCGCTACCGCTTCCCCGGCGTGGACGTGCGCGCCCGCCTGTTCCGCCAGTACCCCAACGGCGAGGTGGCCAGCCACGTGATCGGCTACATCGGCCGCATCAACCAGCGCGAAAAAGAACAGATGGACGACTGGCCGGAGGAAGAGCAAGCCAACTACCGCGGCACCGACTACATCGGCAAGCTCGGCGCCGAGCAGAGCTACGAGCGCGAGCTGCACGGCCTGACCGGCTTTGACCGCGTGGAAACCTCGGCCGGTGGCCGCGCCGTGCGTTCGCTGGCCAACACACCGGCGACACCGGGCAACACGGTGGTGCTGTCGATCGACATCCAGCTGCAGAAACTGGTGGAAGACATGTTCGGCGACCGCCGCGGTGCGCTGGTGGCGATCGATCCGCGCAACGGCGAGGTGCTGGCCTTCGTGTCCAAGCCGACCTTCGATCCCAACCTCTTCGTCGAAGGCATCGACGTGGACAACTGGAAGGCCCTCAACGAGTCGCTGGAGAAGCCGCTGCTCAACCGCGCGCTGCGCGGCACCTACCCGCCGGGCTCGACCTACAAGCCCTTCATGGCCCTGGGCGCACTGGAAACCGGCACCCGCAGCGCCAACACCGTGATCAACGATCCGGGCTTCTGGATGTTCGGCAACCACCGCTTCCGCAGCCACGGCGACGGCGGCCTGGGCGCGGTCAACATGTACCGCAGCATCGTCAAGTCGAGCAACGTGTACTACTACTCGCTGGCCAACGAGATGGGCGTGGAGGCCATGCACGACTTCATGGCGCCACTGGGCCTGGGCCAGATCACCGGCATCGACCTCAAGGGCGAGGTGCGCGGCGTGCTGCCCAACCAGGAATGGAAGCGCAACACCTACAAGCGACCCGAGCACCAGAAGTGGTACGCGGGTGAAACGATCTCGTTGGGCATCGGCCAGGGCTACAACAACTTCACCATGCTGCAGCTGGCGCACGCCATGGCCACGCTGGCCAATGGTGGGCTCAAACACAAGCCGCACCTGACCCTGGCGACCGAAAACGTGGTCACACGCGAGCGCACGCCGCTGGCGCAGGAGGCGCCGGTCAACCTGGGCTACAAGCCCGAGCACATCGAGACCGTGCTGCGCGCCATGCACGGCGTGACCACCGAAGGCACCTCGGCCGGCGTGTTCGCCGGCGCCGGCTACGCCAGTGGCGGCAAGACCGGCACCGCGCAGGCCGTGACCATCGGCCAGAAAGACCGCTACGACGCGCGCAAGCTCGAAGAGCACCAGCGCGACCACTCGCTCTACCTGGCCTTCGCCCCGCTGGAACAACCCACCGTGGCGCTGGCGGTGGTGGTGGAAAACGCCGGCTTCGGTGCCACCAGCGCAGCCCCGATCGCGCGCCGCGTGTTCGACTACCTGCTGCTGGACCAGTACCCCAACCCGCAGGACCTGGAAGCGGTCAGCAAGGGGCAGGCGGGGCGGCCGATCGGCACACCGCTCAAGGCGAGCACGATGCCCTGGCCACCGGGCAGCAACACCCCCGCGCCGCCTGCGGCGTCACCCCCTCCAGGGGGCGATGCGAGTGGCCCGGCGAAGCCGGTTCCACCGCATCCTCGATAGAAGTCACGTCGCGCCGACCGCGCTACCGAAGCCATGCGTCGTGAGACGTCTTCAGGATCAGGGCGCTGACCACGACGATGAACGCGATCCGCACAAAGCCGCTGCCGTGCTTGAGCGCCAGGCGCGTGCCCAGCAGGCTACCGATCACGTTGGCCGCCGCCAGCGGCAACACGAAGTGCCACCAGATGTGCCCCTTGCTGGTGAACAGGATCAGCGCGGCGGCGTTGGACGCGGCATTGAGCAGCTTGGCGCTGGCACTGGCGTGCAGGAAGTCGTAGCCCAGCCAGCGCACAAACAGGAAGACGAAGAAGCTGCCGGTGCCGGGGCCAAAAAAGCCGTCGTAGAAGCCGATCACCAACCCCAGCGTGCAGGCGGCCAGCGTCTCAGCGCGGGCGGCCATGGTGGGCGCGTGGTGGCGGCCCAGGTCTTTGCGCATCAGGGTGTAGCCCAGCACCAGCACCAGCACCAGGGGCAGCGCCTTGCGCAGAAAGTCGGGCGAGATCACCGTCACCGTCCAGGCGCCCGCCATGGCGCCGGCAAAACACACCGCCACCGCGGGCAGCAGCGCGTGCCAGGGCATCTTGACCCGCTGCGCGTACTGGTAGGCCGCCGCGCTGGTGCCCCAGATGGACGCGCTCTTGTTCACGCCGAACAGCGTGGCCGGGTGGGTGGTGGGGAAGATCGCGAACAGCGTGGGCGCGAGGATCAGGCCACCGCCCCCCACGATCGAATCGACGAAGCCGGCGAACAGCGAGGCCAGCGAAACCAGAAACAATTCCATGCGGCGATTGTCGCCGCCGGTCCGCACAGCGGGTGAGGGGGACCCGATGGTCTCCCAGCCGCTCAGGCCCGCGGCAACTCCAGCACGAACTCGGCCCCGCCGCCCTCGGCGTTGCGGGCGCTCAGGTGGCCACCATGCTGTTCGACGATGCCGTAGCTGATCGACAGGCCCAGCCCCGTGCCCTTGCCCACCGGCTTGGTGGTGAAGAAGGGGTCGAAGATGCGCAGCAGGTGTTCGGCCGGGATGCCGGGGCCGTTGTCGCGCAACGTCACGCGCACCGTCGGTCTGTCGGGTTCACCGGTGCAGGCCATCTCCACCCACACCATGGGCTCGGGCCGCTGCGCCATGGCGTCGAACGCGTTCTGCAGCAGGTTCATCATGACCTGCTGCAGCTGCCCGGCGCTGCCCAGCACGGTGCAGGCCTGCTGCGGTCGCCAGCACACCTCCACCGGCGCGGGCCGGCCTTTCTGCACCCAGTGGATGGCGCGACCGATCACCTCGACCAGGGGCACCGGCTTGCGCTCCTCCGGGTCCATGGCCGAAAAGCGCTTGAGGCCGTGCACGATGTCGGCCGTGCGCTGCGCGCCTTCGAGCGTGCCCTCGATCAGCGAGGGCAGGTCGGCCAGCAGGTGGTCGATGCGCAGCTTCTCGCGTTGCTGCTGCAGCAGGGCCTCGGGCTGCCGGGCGTGGAAAGCCGCGATGTAGCTGCGCAGGCGTTCGCTGTACTTGCTCAGTGCGTGCACATTGCCCAGCACGAAGCTGATCGGGTTGTTCAGCTCGTGCGCCACACCGGCCACCAGCTGGCCGAGCGAGGCCATTTTTTCGGAATGCAGCAGCTGCTGCTGCGTGCGCTTCAAGGCCTCGTGCGCGGTGCGCATCTCCTGGTAGGCGAGCTTGAGCTCGGCCGTGGGCCGGCCCACCCACACCGTGCCGACGCGTTAGCCGTTGGCGCCGAAGCGCGGCGTGCAGTTCGCGTCCACCGGCACCGGCTGGCCCTGGCGGTCCAGCAGGTTCAGTTCGATGCCCTGGCCCGACCGCGGCGCGTCGCTGCGGTCCATGGCCGCGCGCGCGGCGGCCACGCTGGCGGCGTCGGCCAGCAGGTCGGCCAGGCTGCTGCCGCGCAGCCGCTCTTCGCTGCGGCCCACCAGCTCGCACAGCGCGGCGTTGGCCTGCTCGATCAGGCCGCGCTCGTCGCAGACCACCAGCACGTCCGACATGGAGGTGAGCACGCTGAAGATGAACTGCTGCGACTGCTCCAGCTCGCTGTTCTTCTTCTCCAGCTCCACCTCGTCGTCGATCAGCCGCGTGTACACCTCGTCCATCTTCTGGATCACGTCCAGCCAGGTCGACTCGTCCACGCCCTCCATCGGCACGGTGGGCAACGGGCTGGGCGCGCGGTCTTTCGTCATGGTGAAACAACAGCTCCGGAGCGCGTGACCGCGCATCCTCCAGGGGCGCCGTGCAACCGGCTTCGCCGGGGCACAGGCGCCGTCCCCCTGCCCAGCGCCGAAGGCGCGCCAGAGCGGGGGGAAGACGCGAAGCGGCGCAGGGGGGTGTCCATATCAATGCACCGTACAGACCATGCAGGGGTCAAAAGAACGCACGATGTGCTGGACAGCGACCGGGGTTTTCTCGCCCTCCAGCACCGGAGCATCCACCAGCGCCTGCTCCAGCGCACCGGGCGTGCCCTGGGCATCGCGCGGCGAGAAGTTCCAGCTGGTGGGCGCGACGATCTGGTAGTTGGCGATGCGGCCGCCGCGCACCACCAGCCAGTGGCCCAGCGCGCCGCGCGCGGCCTCGGACAGGCCCACACCGTGGCCCTCGTCGGGCAGCTCGGTAGGCACGCAGAAGGCCTCGGTCGGGCGGATGGCCAGCAGCCAGTTTTCCATCATGGGCAGCACGCGCGCGAGTTCGAGCACCCGCGCCAGCACTCGGGTGAACACCGTGCCGCCGTGGCGCGCCACGGCATCGCGCACCAGCGGGTGGGCGCTGGTCAGCTGGCGGGCGATGGCCCCGGTCTCGACCACCTCGCCGCCCAGGCGTGGCGCCTTGTTCCAGGTGTAGGCACCGGCCTTGTCGGGCTCGGGCCGGGTGACGCCGTGCAGCGGGTGCAGCGGCTCGCGCGGCTGCGCCAGCCAGGCGTGGGTGGCGTCTTCGGTG